>JBFGLK010000164.1:0-6838 GCA_041576195.1 Promineifilaceae bacterium (SeqCode) | reverse complement strand
GTGCCCCTGTTCGTCAACGTATTGGAGGTGGACCTGGCGCGGGCGGCCGTGCGGAGCGGCTGGCTCTTGAGCGCGTTGACCTTGTCGATGGCCGTCAGCGCCTACGCGGGGGGACAGGCGGTGGCCCGCTGGGGTTATCGGCCGGTGGCGGCGGCGGGCATCGCGCTTTGCGCCGCCGCCTTCGCCTGGATCGGCGCGCTATGGACGCCGGCGGTTGCTTACGGTCCGATGGCCGGGCAGCTGGCCGTGCTCGGGGTCGGCTTCGGGTTGGTGACGGCCCCGATCGGTACCGCAGCCATTGACACGGCGCCGTTGCCCCAGCGGGGCATCGCCGCGGGCCTTGTCATCGTCTGGCGTCTGCTGGGGATGTCGGTGGGCCTGGCCGGTCTGACGGCCTGGGGAATCGCTCGCTTCAACACGTTGCGCACGCAGGTGGCGCTGCCGGCATTGACCGACCCGGGGTTCGCCGCTGCCCTGACGCAAGGCCTGATCGACACAACGGCTCGCGTACTGGCAGAGACGTTCCTGCTCAGCGCCGGGCTGGCCGTGTTTGCCCTGCTGGTGGCCTGGCGGCTGCGGCCGCTGGCCCCGACCGATCACTCCACGTCCGCGCTGGAAACGGGCCGACACGAGCGGCCTGTCTAGCGGACCGGGCCCTTCGCCAGCGCGATGTGCAGTTCCGCGAGTTGTGCCGGCGACACCGTGGACGGCGCGTCGGCCATGAGGTCGGCCGCCTGCTGCGTTTTCGGGAAGGCCATCACCTCGCGGATGTTTGGCTCGCCCGCCATCAAGGCCACCAGTCGATCGATGCCCGGGGCGATCCCGCCATGCGGCGGTGCGCCGTACTCGAACGCCTCAAGCATGTGGCCGAACTGGTCCTGGGCCTGTTCCAGCGACAGGCCGATGAGGCCCATGATCTTGCGCTGCAGCGGCCGATCATGGATCCGGATGCTGCCGCCGGCCACCTCATAACCGTTACACACCAGGTCATACTGCTGGCTCAACACGGCGCCCGGGTCCGTGTCAAGCATGGGTACGTGATCAGGGTGGGGGGCCGTGAACATGTGATGACTGGGGGCGTAGTGGCCGTCCTGCAAGGTCTCCTCGAACAGCGGGAAGTCGATGATCCAGCAGAACTGGAGCAAGCGCTTGCTTTTGAAGCCCAGACGGTAGCCCAGTTCTTCGCGCAAGGCAGCCAGGACCTGGTGCACAGTGGACCGCTCGTCGCTGGAGATGAGGATCAGGTCGCCCGGCGTTGCGCCGAGGCGCTCGGCGATGGCCAGGAGCTGGTCGACGGTGAAGAACTTGGCGATCGGTCCGCGCATCTCTTGCGTCTCGGGATGGATGGCCAGCCAGGCCAGCCCCTTGGCCCCGGCCTCCCGGGCGAGGTCCTCGAGCTCGGTCATTTGCTTGCGGCTATAGTCGCCACAGCCAGGGGCGCAGATGGCCTTGACCGGCCTGCCGGCAGCGACGTTTTCGGCGAATACGCGAAAGGCGCTGTCAGCCACCAGAGCGGAGATGTCCGTCAACTCCATGCCATAGCGCAGGTCGGGTCGATCGGTGCCGAACCGCTCTATCGCCTCGCGGTAACTCAGGCGCGGGAAGGTCTCACCGGCCAGCGGGACGGCGCTGGCGTGCCGGACCATGCCCACCATGAGCTCCTCGATCAGGTTGAGGATGTCGTCCCGCTCGACGAAGCTCATCTCCAGGTCGAGCTGGGTGAACTCCGGCTGCCGGTCGGCCCGCTGGTCCTCATCCCGGAAGCAGCGGGCGATCTGGAAGTAACGCTCGATGCCGGCCACCATGAGCAGCTGCTTTAGCTGCTGCGGGCTCTGCGGCAGGGCGTAGAACTTGCCGGGATGAACGCGGCTGGGCACCAGGTAGTCCCGGGCGCCTTCGGGCGTGCTCTTGAAAAGGATAGGCGTCTCGATATCCAGGAAGCCGCGCGCGTCCAGGAAGTCGCGGATGAACTTGACCGCTTTGTGGCGGATGATCAGGTTGCGTTGAAGACGGTCGCGACGCAGATCGAGGTAACGGTATTTGAGCCGGAGCGCTTCGTCGACCGTGGCATCGCGATCGATGGGAAAGGGAGGCGTGCGCGACGGATTGAGGACGCGTACCGCCTCGGCGGCCACTTCGACCTCGCCGGTGGGCATGTTGGGGTTCTCTTGCCCTTCGGGCCGATGGCGCACGACGCCACGGATCTGGAGGACGTACTCCGGGCGGGCCTCGTTGGCCACCGCGAAGGCGTCGGGGGCGCTGCCGGCATCCACGGCCACCTGCGTCTTGCCCCAGCGATCCCGCAAGTCGACAAAGATGATGCCGCCCATGTCCCGGCGTCGGTTGACCCATCCGGCCAACGTGACCGTCTGACCAACGTGCGACGCGCGCAACTCTCCGCAATTGTGGCTCTTCAACATAGCTCGTTCCTCGGTCGTACCTCGTCGTTAGCGGCAGGGCCACCGTGCCCACCAATGGTCGTGCGGGTGCGCCCAAGTCGGGGCGCGCCCGGGAAAGCACGGGATTGTATCATAAACGGCGGCGCCGATCAGAGACCGCTGCCAGAGGCCTGGGGCGGAAGCCGTGGTGCGGCAAACGGGTGGCACGACCCGTGGTCGGTCCAGTCTGCGGGCAAGGCGCCCGGGCACGAGCTCGCATTCGGTGCCGGGACGAAGGCCGGTCCGTTTCGGGCGGTCGGGACTTATTAAGAATAGTTTGATAAAAATTGACACTCCCCGGTGATATTGTTACAATCTGGTCAGCGACAAAGCGTTAATAATCGCACGACTTGAGGATGCAACGCATGACGACTGACGTTCAGCCAATCGAGACCTTCGAAGCCACCGATACCGTTCACTTCACCGACGCGGCGCGCGAGATGGTGGAGAGCTTGCTCATGCAGAAGAGCGTGCCCAACCACGGGTTGCGCGTCTTCGTAGCCGGCGGCGGCTGCTCCGGCCTGCAATACGGCATGGCCCTGGAGGCCGAGCCGCGCCCAATGGATCATGTGATGGAGCAAGGTGGATTTCGTGTATTCGTCGACTTCAACAGCATGCTGTACCTTGCCGGGGCGACGGTCGACTATGAAGATAGCCTGATGGGCGGTGGCTTCCGGATCGAGAACCCAAACGCGGTCTCCAGCTGTGGTTGTGGCTCCTCGTTCAAGACGAAGGACACCGCCGGGGCCGCGACGGCTACCGGTGGCGGCTGCGGCTGCGACTGAGTTCACGCTACTCACGGCGACAGCGGGACGTCTGCGTAGGCGCGGGCGTCCCGTTCTTGTTGTCTGGCAGGGATTGACGTGCCAACGCGCCACTTCACCGTTAAGGACGCGAACGATCTGTTGCCGGTCCTACGCCCGTTGATGGCCGAACTGTTGGACCATCGCGCCCAGATCGTGCAGCGGCGGGACGCCGTTGCCGGCATCCTCGAGGACAGCATCAGCAACGTCGGCAGCCCCGATGCGTCGCGCCTGGTGCTCGAGTTCATGGCCATTGAGCGCCTGCTGCAGCAGATCCGGGCCCTCGGCGTCGAAGTCAAGGACGTCAACGTCGGTCTCCTCGACTTTCCCGCTACCATTGACGGCCGCGAGGTCTACCTTTGCTGGCGCTTCGGCGAAGAGCGCGTGGCCTACTACCACGACCTGCACACCGGCTACGCGGGCCGGCGACGCCTCGACTAGGGCGCCTGCCGACCGCTGGACCAGGGGGCGCCAGAGGAACGCACGGTGCTGGACAAACTCCTACGAAGACAACCAACCCGGTCCTCGGACATACTGTGGCTAGACCTGGGCGACCTGGGCGACCTGGTCAACCCGGCGGGGCCGCACGAGCAATGGCAGGACCACGGTCTGGGCCTGCTGCGCACCATCATGCACGAAAACGGGCTCCACACGGACCTGGCGTCCACCCGGGCGATTACCGCCTGGGACCAGCTGGCGCGGCAGATGAAGGGGTACCGGATGCTCCTGATGAACGTGCGGAGCTACACCTACCCGGTGGCCCTGAAGTCCGCCCAGATCTTCAAAGAGCTCAATCCCGACGGCGTGATCCTGGCCGGGGGCATGCACGCCACTGTGGCGCCGGACGAGATGCTGGCTGTGGACGAGTTTGACCGAGTCTGCCAGGGTCCAGGCGAAGGCGTAATCCTCGATCTGGTCCGCCATCCGGAGCGTTTTCCGCGCCTGGTTCTCGGCCAGGGGGCCCGCTCGATGGCCGACTGGCCGACCATGGATCGCACGCTCTGGCCGAAGCCGGCCAGCCGCAAGCTGCGCAATGGGTTCAACTGGCCCCTCGAGCCCGAGTGTGGCTGGGGGCCCGCCCCGGTGGCCACCATCCTCACCAGCCGTGTTTGCCCGTGGCAATGCGTCTTCTGCAACGAGGCCTCGTACATCCCAAATATGGGGCGACGACCGGTCGATATGGTCATCGATGAGCTGAACATGCTCGACGAGACGTACGGCCCGCTGGGCTCAGTCGTCATACATGACTCGATGTTCTTCCAGAATCCGAGCTGGCTGCGGGAATGGATAGAGAAATACCCGCAGCGAGCGAACAAGGTTTGGCCCTATTGGGCTGCCGGCCGATCAGACACCGTGCGCCAGTGGCCAGATCTTTTTGAAGCCCTTCTTTGGGAGACCAATTGGGACACGATCTCCATCGGGTTTGAATCGGGCAGCGACCGCATTCTGCGCCTTTTGAACAAGGAGTGCACAGAGGAAGACAACTACTTCGCCATCGAATTGGTCAATCGGATCGGCGATGAGATGGAGGCGGCGGGTCGCCAACCGCCGCGGTTCTGGGCCAACATCATGCTGGGTATCCCGGGCGAAACGCCAGAGGATGCTTTCAAGACGATGCGTATGCTCAAGTCGATGAAGCGCGTCTTCCCCTCGATATCATTCTACGCCCCCTATCCCGGATCGGCGCTCGGCTATCAGCTCATTGCCGAGGGCAAGAGCATGATGTCCAAGGATAACTATCATCGTTTTCCGGACGATGAGAAGGTCGTAGGCGTCGACTACCCATTCTACCGCGCCTTGCTTGCCGGGAAGTATGAAGACGAAGTCAATGCCGGCATTGCCGAGTGGCAGCAGAAGAACGTGAGCACCGATCTGATGCACGCCCTGGCCAAGGCGTGATCGGCGGGCAGGCAAGGAGAGCGCGTGTGAGCAGCTTCAGCAACCCACACTACATGTACCTGTTCGACATGAAGAACGGCAAGAAGAAGCTGGCCTATGGCCAGACGCCGGAAGACGCCCTGGACATCCTGCGCGTGCGCCTCCGCGACGAGGAGATGGCCGAGATCATCCCGGACCGCTGGGAGAAGATCCGCCAGCGCCAGCTGCAGGAATACGTTCACCTGTTGGGCTGAGGGCGCGGGGAGCAGGGGCGCGTGTGGGCTCGCCTTAGGCACCTGTTGAGCCACGAGGAGGCCAGGCTGCTGCGGCGGTTGGCCGCGGGCTGGAGCCTGAAGTCACACCGCTACCTGGACGGCACGAAGATCTACCGGTGCCATGGGCTGGCGGGGGAGGAGGAGGCGGTGCCGCCGGCGACGGTCGATCGCCTGGCCCGGCGCGGCCTCATCCACACCAACCACAAATTCCCTGCCGGCACCTATCTGTTGACGGAGCGCGGCCGCCAGGTCGCAGCACGGCTGGGTAGCCCGGCGTCTCGCCCGCTTGGGCCGCGCGACTACTTCTCTTCCTGACGACCATTCCGCAACGCCCGCAACGCCGCGAGGTGCGCTTCGGCCTCGTCCACGCCAGCCTGTATCACCGGCTCGGCATCCACGAGCCCCAGCGTGCCCACGTCCAGGACGGCCGGCCGCAACAGCACGTCGGGCGGGTGGCGCTCCAGGCGCTCCTCGTGCAGGCGCCAGCCCATGATGCGGATGGAGCGCCAGATCGCGGTCACCAGTGAGGGCCCGCGCTCGCCTCCTCCGCGGCTCCCGAAGTTTGGTAGGGGCAGCTCGCGCCCGAGCATGGCGCTCACCGGATCGTCCCAAGGGTCCTCGGCGATCAGGGGGGTGGAGACATCCACGGCGATGATCCGGTCCGCGCCTTCGGCGGCGGCGACGTGCGTGGCCAGGTTATCGATGACGGCGCCGTCGGCCAGCTGCATCTGGTCCATCACGACCGGGGGAAAGATGCCGGGGATGGCCGTCGTCGCCAGCAATGCGGGTAGCAGTGGGCCCCGGCGAAGCACCACTTCTTGACCCGTGAGCATGTCGACCGCCATGAGACGCGTAGGCACCAACAGGTCGGCGAAGGTGCGCTCGCCCAGCGCCAGCCTGAGTTGCAGGCCGACGCGGTATTGCCGCTCCCGAGCCGAGATGAGCTTGAAGTCCCGAAAGCCCCGAACGCGTGGATAGCTGCGCTCCATGCCCAGGTAAAGGCCGGCGCCGATCTCCTCCGGATCGATACCCAGCGCAAAGGCGGCCGCAACCACGCCGCCGATGCTCGTCCCCACCAGGAGGTCGATGGCGATTCCCTCACGCTGTAGCACCTTGAGCACGCCGACGTGGGCCAATCCGCGGCTCCCGCCTCCACTCAATACCAGGGCCGTCTTGGGTCGCGACACGGCGTTCCTCCCGGTCGTGGCCGCCCGTCCGGCGCTCAGCCGGCCTCGTAGGCGGCGCGGGCGAGGGCCAGGGCCTCCGCCGCGGTTGTGATTTCGCCGGCCGCCTGGCTCTCTTCGATCAGACGCAAGAGGCGCCCTATCGTCGGCCCCGCCGGGATGCCCAGATCGCGCATGAGCCGGCGGCCATCCACAAGCGGGGTCGGGCGCACCGTCTCCGCAAAGGCCGTGAAGTAGGCGTCCAATAGCGCGTGGCTGAC
>JBFGLK010000163.1:0-6838 GCA_041576195.1 Promineifilaceae bacterium (SeqCode) | reverse complement strand
GTTGACCTACACCAGCCCCCTCTTCGAAAGAGCCCTGCTCGAGGCGGGGCTGGACGAGACAACACGACAGGCCATCATCGACGAGGTGGTGCGGTCGGGCAGTTGCCAGCACGTCGACGAGTTGCCGGAGGCCCTGCGTCACACGTTTGTCGTCTCGCAAGACATCGGCGCCGACGAACACGTCTATATGCAGGCCGCTATCCAGGCCTTCGTGGACAACAGCATCAGCAAGACGTGCAACTTCCCCGCCACGGCCGAGCCAGACGACGTCGCCCAGGCCTACCAGCTGGCATGGCGCCTCGGTTGCAAGGGTCTGACCGTCTACGTGACCGGCTCGCGAGAGAAGGTCGTTCTGGAGACACACGCCACCCGCGAAGCCAAGGAGAAGCCCGCCGCGTCGGCGCAGGCTACCCTGTGGCCGATCGAAAACAAGAAGCCCCGGCCAAGCCTGCTTCGTGGCCTGACCCATCGCATCACCACCCCCCTTGGCAACACGTACGTCACGATCAACGAGAATGGGGGCAATCAGCCCTTCGAGGTCTTCCTGCAGACGTCAAAGGCGGGCAGCGACACGGCAGCGGTCTCCGAGGCGATCGGGCGGCTGATCAGCTACGTCCTGCGCCTGGCTTCCCCCATCTCCCCGCGCGATCGCTTGCGCGAGGTGGTCAATCAGCTTGGTGGCATAGGCGGCGGGCGGCCGATGGGATTCGGCTCCAATCGCGTATTGTCCCTGCCGGATGGTGTGGCCCAGGTTCTCAACGATTACCTGACCGAAACGCCAGCCCCCCAGGTGAACGGCCACGCCCCTCAAGATATGCGGTTGCCCATCGGCGACCTATGCCCGGAGTGCGGCGAGGCGGCCGTCGTCAACGAGGAAGGCTGTCGCAAGTGCTATGCCTGCGCCTACAGCGAGTGTTGAGGCGCGCGACGGCATCCAGGTGTCCACAGTAGACCGAATGGGCCATAAGCAGAAACACGACATTTGTCGTAATCTGTTGACATTGCTCGCGGCCTTTACCATAATAGCCTACTAAGCTTGCCACGCCGTCGCCGTGCCTCAAGCACCATGCTAGGAGATGCAGGACTATGAACCAACCGGACAACGCGCCGACCACGCCCCCCGCACACGAGCCGAAGAAAGCCGAATACGAGGCGCCGCGAATCATCTACGAAGGCGTCATCAGTACGCGTGCCGGCACGCCAGGCGGAGGATCGCCCATCTTCGAGGACCCCGCCATCAATCCGGAGGATCTCTTCGGCGAGTAACACGGCGGCGCCACTGGAAACGACGTCTCACGGCCCGCCCACCCTTTGGCGGGCCGTTCCGATCCGGCGGGACGGGAGCCCGCGTTACGGCTTGACATCCCAGTTTGCACCTGATCCGGAGACGGCCTCGTCTGACGCGTCGGGCGCCTACTGACGCGTGCCGGCCGCCTACGGAAACCGCCCTGGACCCGGCGGGAAGCTGTCGCGAAAGTCGGCGGCGCAGTCATCGCTGTCCCGCCAGAAGGGGGTTCGCGCCAGGCTGTGACCGTGCGGCACGAGTGGGCAGGCGATCAGCCCTGGCAACGTGCCGGCACCGTAGACCACGGCATCCACAATCCGGTCCTGGGCGTCCCTCAGGATGACCTCATCGCCGCCATTGCCCAGCCGAAACGACGCCTCCGGCGAGCCCCAGGCGGGATCGTCGATTAACTCCGGCACCGTCGGATGGGTGTCCTGCAGCTCGAACGCGGGCAAGCGCGCGAACATCGCCTGGAAGGCCAGCGCGTTCGCGGCGACGACGAGGCCGGCGCCCGGGGGCAGGCGTGTGCCCGGCGGAAAGCGCCGCACGTCCTCGAAATCGGTGATCAGCGCGGCATCCCCCAGGGCGAAGCCGCCAATGTCGAGCACCGTGTTCCCAGGATTGACCAGCTCGACGAACTCCGCATCATCCGGACCGGTTGGGTCATAGAGCACCTCCGAGATCAGAGCGTGGGCGGCGGCCCCGCGATAACGGGACAAGGCCAATGGGAGCCACTGGCGATAGGGCCAGTCCCGCAAGAAGAGCTCAGCCAGCCAGGCATACATGGCGTCGGACTGAACTTGTAGGGCCACTTCGCGGTTGCCCTTGCTTGCCTGTTCGGTGCCATTTACGCTGCCCACGTGCACCCAGCCGTGCCCGCCAATCCACGCCAAAATCATCTTGTTGTGAATGCCGAGCCCGGCCGGGTTGGCCAGGGCGCACTCCAGGTCCAGGCCTTCGTCGCGCGCCACGATGCGGGCGCGCTCGCAGGTGCGGGCGTTGCCGGTGGACGAACCTGGTTCATCCAGGAAGCTGTCCAAAAGCAGCCGCACGGTGGCGCCACGGCGCGCCGCCGCCAGATACGCCTCCAGCCGCAGATTAGGGTCGGTGCCGGGGTCGCCGTCACTGCCGCCCCAATGGGGTGGCTCGTGCAGCTGCTGCACCAGCACCCGATCGCCGGGCCCTGCTTGAGCGAGAAGGCCAAGGAGGCCGCCCTGCGTGCGCAGGCTGTTCTCCGGCGACTGCAGGACCTCGAAGGCAAAGGCGCCGGCAAAGACCGCCGGTGACGGATATCGCACCGCGTAGCTCACGCCGCCGGTGACAGTGATGGGCACGAAGCCGGGCGGCGGAGGGCCGTAGTGCGTCTCCGTCAGCGACCAACGGCGCAGGTCGGTGTGCCCGTTCGGCCGCCGGGGGGAGCGCGGCTCGAAGTCTGCCGCGAACAGGGCGCCAATGTGGGCGGCCACCGCCGGCGCGTCGGTGAACAGAACGACGCCCCGGCGGCCGGTCGTGCCGTCCGCCTTGTCGTCGTCCGGCAGGCTGTTCGGGCTCAAGTTCTCGCTGCTGACGGCGACCCGCCGCCGGTCAACGAGCACGATCTTGGCGTGTAGGTAGCCGTAGCGATCCGCCACGTCGGCGTCGGCGTCGGTCACCATGAACCAGCAAGCCCCGCCAGCGGATGCCAGCTGCTGGCAGATGTGACGCTCCTGATCGGAGATGCCGCCCACGGGGCCACCTTCGAGCAGCACCGTTACGGTGACGCCCCGAGCGGCCGCCGCCGCCAGCGCCTCCCCAATGCCCAGGTGCTCCAGGGTCAACGCCTCGATCTCGATACGCTCCTCGGCCGATGCCAGGAAGGCGATCAGGGCGTCGTAGGCGTTGTCCGGGGCCACGGCTACCGTGAGGCGCGCGGTCTCCGTGATCCGTGCCGGAAAGAAGAAGGCGTCGAGATCCCAGCCCGGGTAGCGGACGCGGCGCCCGTCGATCGGGTCGTCCGGGTCTTGCGCCCAGTCCGCGGCGCGATTGGTGTCCGGGACGGGGCGACCGTCTCGCTGGTCACGCTTGCGGTAGAGCACCTGCCCGGCGATGCCGCCGTTACTGCCCAGGCGATAGGGCGCGATCGCCGGGCCCGCCCAGCCGCTGATGCCGGCATCGCCGCCCTCATAGACGAGGGCATCGACCAGGGCGCCAGCCGCGTCGCGCAGGATCGCCTCGTCCCCGGCGTTGGCGAAGCCTGGCCAGGCCCCCTCCAGGAGCGGCACCCCCGGGGCGCCGGCGATGACCTGCCAGTCAGGCAGGTGGCCGAAGGAGTGGGCGAATGCCGCGCCGTCCCAGGCCAGCCAGAGCCGCTGCCCGGCCGCTAGCGAGACGCCTGCCGGCAGGCGCACGCCGCCGCCGTCCGGCCGATCGCTCACCGTCCAGCCTCCCAAATCGACCGGCGCCGGCCCAGTGTTGAGGAGACACACGGCCTCGTCCCGATCGCCGGTGACAATGCCGTCATAGAGCAGGGCATCGAGCAGCACGCCGGCTTCGATGCTCTCCAGCCGGGGCGCACCGGCGGCGTGCCCTATCCCCGCGGCCCAGAAGGGCAGCGTAACCAGCAGCCAGGTGGCCGCGGCCAACGGAGCGCCAAGCGCCACAACAAGCCAGCCGATTCGGCGGCCCATGTTGACCTCCCTGGCGAGCTGTGGGGTGGCCTTCGCGCCGGCGGGCGTGCTGCCGCGCCGGGGGTTCGCCGGATTGTAGACTGACTGGTCCGGGATTCAAGGCCCCGGGCGGGGATTCAGTACAAATGTCGCGCGTTGGGGAGGGCTGGCACCCCTCTCAGGGCGCGGGCAGATCGTCGAGCCGCCGGGCCAGCATGATATCCGGTTTGCCGCGCCCGTTGGCATCCGGGACGACGCCGACGATGACGTAGCCGAGCTTTTGATAGAACTCATATGGATGGCCGCCCAGGTTACGGATGCCAGCAATGTGGGGCCAGGGATCCGGATAGAGATCGACGCCCCCGAGGCTCGTCAGGCTGTCCTCGTCGTCGCTGCCCAGGTAGATCGTCAGACCGCCGCGGGCGCGCGCCTGGGCTTCGAGATCTCGCACCAGGGCGCGGCCGATCCCCTGCCGCTGGCGATCGGGGCGCACGGCCAGCGGGTGCAGCTCCCAGACGTTGCCCAGGTAGTGCGGAATGCCCCCGATCAGACCCACGAGCTGGCCGTCCTCGTCGAAGGCGGCCCGACAAATACGGTCGGGAGAGAGCATCTCCTGGACTTCCGCTCGCCCACTGGCCAGATCGGGCCACCATCGGGCATAGTGGGGACGGAAGGCCGCTACGATGAGGGCGGCGGCCGCCTCAAGCGTGGGCTCGTCGGCGGGATCAAGGGTGTCGATGTCCATCGTCGGATTCGGCGCGGGCGCAATGTGTGGCGCCCTGGCGCGGGTGCAGGCGCTGCGGGCAAGGCGCCGCAGGCTGCGCCCCTATGCGTGCCCCTGCACGGGTCCGTTCGCTGACATTCGTCGTCGGCTCAATGTACCTGCACCGGGTCCTTGATGGCGCCGCGGTCGGTCAGCGGGGTGGCATACCCTTCGTCCCAGCCGTCGGGTGGGGCGCTCTTCTCCACCTGAACGGCCGTGTTCTTGTAGTCCGGAATCTTGGCCCGGCTGTCGATACGGTCCAGCGTGAGCAGGTTGGCCGCCGCCTCGGCGAAGTGGAACGGGATGAAAATGGTGCCCTCCGGCGAGCGCTCCGTGACCAGCAGGCGCAGGCGGATCGCCCCGCGACGAGAGCGCACCTGCACCCAATCGCCGGTGGCCAGCGCCAGCCTGCCGGCATCCGCCGGGTGCATTTCGCAGACGGCCTCGGGGAAGATCTCCTCCAGGCGCGAGCGCCCGGTCATCGTGCTGCCATGCCAGTGGTAGAGGACCCGGCCCGTGCTCAGATTGAACGGGTAGTCGTCGTCGGGCAGCTCGGACTCCGTGCCATACTCGACCTCCCAGAACTTGCCCCGGCCTCGCGGGAAGCCGTCGCTGAAGAGATACGGAGTGCCCGGGTGGTCGAAGTCGGGGCAGGGCCAGTGAACGCCGCCTTCGCGCTCGATGCGCTCGTAGGTGATGCCCCAGAAGTCAGGCGTTAACTGCCGCATCTCCTCCCAGATCTCGCCGGGGTGGTCATAGTCGAACCCGGCACTGAGCTGGACGCCCAGACGCGCCTCGACCCGCCGGGCCAGGTCACAGATGATATCCCAATCGGGCCGCGACTCGCCGACAGGCGGCACGGCGGCGCGGCAGCGCTGCACGCGCCGGTCCGTGTTGGTGAAGGTGCCATCCTTCTCGGCAAAAGACGTGGCCGGCAGGATGACATCGGCCATCTCGCCGGTCTCGTTGATGAAGATGTCCTGGCAAACCATGAAGTCAAGCTGCTCCAGGGCGTGGCGGGTGTGATTCTGGTTCGGCTCGCTCATCATCGGGTTCTCGCCGACGATAAACATGGCCCGCACGCTACCGTCGATGGCCCCGCTGACCATCTCGGTGGCGGTGAGGCCAGGCTCGTTGCTCAATGGACGACCCCAGAACCCTTCGAACTTGGCCTGCACGGCCGCGTCGGCCACGGATTGATAGGCGGTGTAGACGTTGGGCAGGCCGCCGCTGTCGGAGCAGCCCTGGACGTTGTTCTGTCCTCGGAGGGGATTGAGGCCGGTGCCGGGCCGGCCGACGTGCCCGCACATCAGGGCCAGGTTGACCAGCGAGAGCGTGTTGTCGGTGCCGTGCGTGCTCTGGCTGATGCCCATGCCCCAGTAGATGGCCGCCTTGCCGGCACCCGCGTAGAGGCGGGCGGCGGCGCGAATCTGATCTGCCGGCACGCCGCTGACCCCCTCCGCCCACTCCGGCGTGAACGACTCCAGCGTCTCGACATACTCGGCGAAGCCCTCGGTGCGCCCCTCGATGAACGCCGCGTTGTACAGCTTCTCCCTGACGACGACGTGGGCCATCGCCTGGAAGACCGCCACGTCGGTGCCCGGGTTCTGCCGCAGCCACAGGGTGGCAAAGTCGGTCATGCCGATGCGCCGGGGATCCACCACGATCAGCCGGGCGCCGTTCTGGCGCACGGCCCGTTTCAGGAAGTTGGAGATGACCGGGTGGGTTTCCGTCGTGTTTGAGCCGGTGACGATGAAGACGTCCAGGTCCTCCATCTCGGCGATCGAGTTGGACATGGCGCTCGAGCCGATCGAGAGCTGCAACCCGGTCACCGACCCGGCGTGGCAGAGGCGGGCGCAGTGGTCGACGTTGTTCGTGCCGACCAGGGCGCGCATGAACTTCTGGAAGACGTAGGTGTCCTCGTTGGTGGCCTTGGCGCTGGCGTAGCTGGCCACGGCGTCACCCCCGTGCTGGCGGGCGATCCGCGTCAGCTCGTCCGCCACGATGTCCAGCGCTTCGTCCCAGGTGGCTTCCCGCCAGACGGGCGGGGCGCTCCGGCCCGCCTCGCGATTGGCCCGGATCAGCGGCGTCCGCACCCGGCCCGGGTGGTGGACATAGTCGGTGCCGAAGCGGCCCTTGACACAC
>JBFGLK010000162.1:0-6857 GCA_041576195.1 Promineifilaceae bacterium (SeqCode) | reverse complement strand
GGTGGCCCGCCCCAGGCAGACGAGGAGCACGCCGGTGGCCAGGGGATCGAGCGTGCCGGCATGGCCGACGCGCCGCTGCCCGGCCAGTCGCCGGACCTGCTGCACCACGTCGTGCGAGGTCATTCCCGCCGGCTTGTCGACGTTCAGCAATCCGATCATGGGTCACACGTCGCGCTGGCGCCCGCTCCCGATGCCGGCAGCCCCATCGCCGGGCTCAACGCCGGGGCGTCCCATCCAGGCCCGGTGGTTCTGCCAGGCGCTGGCGCGCCAACTCCGCCAGGCTACGCTCGACCACCAGCCGCTCCGCCTCGGCCAAAGGCCCCGGCAGGGTGCATCCGGAGGCGAGCCGGTGCCCCCCGCCTCCGAGGCCCGTGGCCAGACCGGCCACGTCCCAGGGAGGGCGGCAGCGAAAACTCACGTTGATCTGGCCGTCCGCCTGCTCCAGGAGCACCACGCCCATTGCTGCTTCCAGTGTGTTGCCCAACAAGCTGACCAGCCCGCTGCTGCTGGCGGAGGCCAGGCCAGCCGCCTGTTGCTCGGCAAAGGAGATGGCAGTCCAGAGCAGACCGTCCTCGAAGCGCAGGTGGCGCAGCCCGCGCTCGTAGAGGCGCAGGGTGGCCAACGGCTTCAGGTTGAGCGCCTGCATGGTGATCTCGGCCAGGTTGGCGCCCGCCTCCATCAGATCGCCGGTCAGCCGGATCGTGCGCGGCGTCACGCTGACGATGCGGAACCCCAGGGTATCGGTGACGATCCCGGTGAGGAGGCAGGTGGCGATAGCCGGATCAAGCGGCAGGTTCAGCCGGGCGAACAGCTCCGTCAGGAGCTCGGCTGTAGAGGTCGTCTCGGGCGCCACCAGGTCGATGTCCCCAAAGCACGTGTTGGTGACGTGGTGGTCGATGTTGATTACCGGGGGGCGAGGCTGCCGGAGATCGGCAAAGGAGCGGCCCATGCGCTCCTCATCCCCGCAATCGAGGGCGAAGATCAGGTCGTAGCCGGTCGTCGGGAACGACCCTGGCTGGCGGATGTCGCCGGCGGCGGGGAGAAAGCTAACCGTGGCGGGGGCGGGATCATCACAGGCCAGCGTCACCCGCTTGCCCAGCCGGCGAAGGGCAAGCCCAAGGCCGGTCAACGACCCGATGGCGTCCCCGTCCGGAGCCACGTGCGTGATGGCCAGCACGCGACCGGCCGCCCCAATGGCCGCCTCGATCGCCGCGACGGTTTCCGGCGGCACCGCTACTCCTCTTCTTCGGGGATGTCCAGGCGATCGAGGATCTCGTCGATCTGCGCCGCCTGCGCCAGGAGCGGATCCCAGTGAAACTGCAGCTGGGGTACGCTGCGCAGGCGCAGGCTGTGGCCCACCTGGCGGCGCAGAAAGCCGCTGGCGCTGCGCAGGCCGGCCATCACTTCTTCTTCGCGCGCGTCATCCCCCAGGGCGCTGACGTAGACATTGGCCACTTGCAGCTCACGATCGATGTGTACGTCGGTGACCGTGATGGCCTGCAGGCGCGGGTCGCGCAGCTCGCGCAGGAGTAGCTCGCTCAAGATCTCGCGAATGCGCTCGGCCGTTCGTTCCTGTCGAATCCTGCTCATAGTGCCGCGGGTGGGCAGCGCCGCCTTAGGTGGGCTGCACCTTCTGGGTGACGAAGAACTCGAGGACGTCGCCCTCAGCGAAGTCGTTGAAGTGACTCAGGGC
Source organism: Promineifilaceae bacterium (SeqCode) (assembly GCA_041576195.1). GTDB lineage: Bacteria > Chloroflexota > Anaerolineae > Promineifilales > Promineifilaceae > JAGVTM01. The sequence continues at coordinate 5,164 of JBFGLK010000162.1, read as the reverse complement.
CACGCCAAACTCGAAGCCGGCCTTGATCTCGCGCACGTTCTCTTGCAGGTGCTTGAGGCTGGCGATGGGCCCCTCGTGAAGCACCTGGCCGTCACGGATGACCCGCACATTGGCGTTGCGCCGGCCTTCGCCGGTGCGCATGTAGCTGCCGGCAATGTTGCCCACGCCGCGGATGTGGAAGATCTGCCGCACTTCCGCCCGGCCGATGATCTGCTCTTGCATGACGGGGGCCAGCATGCCCTTCATCGCCTTCTCGATATCTTCCAAGAGCTTGTAGATAATGCTGTAAGTCTTGATCTCCACGCTCTCGGCACCGGCTGTCAACCGGGCCGCGGTGTCTACCTCGACGTTGAAGCCCAGCACGACCGCACCGGACGCGGCGGCGAGCATGATGTCGTTCTCCGAAATGTCCCCCGTGGCTGCCCGCAGAATGTCCAGCGACACCTCGTCGGATTGCAGTTTCTCCAGCGAGCTGATGATGGGCTCCAGCGACCCCTGCACGTCCCCCTTGATGATCAGGTTGAGCGTCTTGGGCTCCCCTTCGAGAAGCTGGGAGAAGAAATCGTCCAGGCTGACGGGAAGGCGCGTGGTCGCCTGGCGCTTCTGGTCGCCCTGGATCTCCTCGGCATGCTTGCGCGCCGCGCGCTCGCTTTCCACGATGACGAACTGGTCGCCGGCGGCGGGTATGCCGCTCAGGCCGGAGACCGACACCGGGGTTGACGGGCCGGCCTGCTTGATGCGCTTGCCGCGGAAGTCGAACATAGAGCGGATCTTGCCGTAGTGCTCGCCAATGAGGAGCACGTCGCCCGCACGCAGCGTGCCGTTTTGCACCAGCAGCGTCGTCATGACGCCCCGGCCCTTGGCCATGCGCGCCTCGAGAACGGTCCCCGTCGGCTGCGCCGTCGGGTTGGCCCGCGGGTTTAGCTCTTCAGCGGTGAGGACGATGGCTTCCAGCAGGTCGTCGATGCCCAGCTGTTCCTTGGCGGACAGCTCGATGACCAGCGTGTCGCCTTCCCAGTCGTCCGGCGTGAGGCCGATGTCGGCCAGCTGCTGCCGCACCCGGTTGGGATTGGCCGCGGGCAGGTCGATCTTGTTCAGGGCCACGACGATAGGCACGCGAGCCGCGCGGGCGTGGTCGATCGCTTCGCGGGTCTGGGGCATGATCCCGTCGTCGGCGGCGATCACCAGGATGGCGATGTCAGTCGCCTGCGCGCCACGGGCCCGCATGGCGGTGAACGCCTCGTGACCCGGGGTGTCCAGGAAGGTGATGAGCTGCCCGTTGTGCTCGGCCTGGTAGGCGCCAATGTGCTGCGTGATGCCGCCCGCCTCGCCGGCGACGACGTTGGCCTGGCGAATCACGTCCAGGAGCGAGGTCTTGCCGTGGTCGACGTGCCCCAACATGGTGATGACCGGTGGCCGCGAGACGAGATCGGCCTCCCGCTCCCCGGCCAGGACGCGACGCCAGGCCGGTCGATCGACCGCCTCTTCCTCTTCCGGGATCTCTTTCTTGATCGGCACGGCCTGATAGCCCAGCTCTTCCGCCACGATCGCGGCCGTGTCGAAGTCGATTTGCTGGTTGATGTTGGCCATAATGCCGCTGCTCATCAACTCTTTGATGATGGTGATGGGGCTGGTGTCCATCATGGCAGCGAAATCACGCACGGTGATGAAATCGGGGATTTCGATGACGTTCTTCGTCTGGGTCGACATGTGCGTCCTTCCTCAGTGCTCGGTCAAGTAGAAGCCAAATAGTTGGTCTGCGTGGCAATGGGGCCGGCAGCGGGGGGATCGCCCGCCCGCGTCTCTCGGCGGTATACGCAAAAGCGGCCCTGAGGGCGATCTAGCTCCGTTACCAGCCCGCAGGGCACTTCTGCCTTCGAATATTAAGCGTGCAGATTGCCGATCAATCTGCGGAACGAGGGCAGCGCTCAGGCTAACATGCGCCTCATTCCGCGTTCGCCGTTGCCGTGACGGCCGGCCGCGGTTGGCCGGCGGCCACCGCGGCCTTTTCAGCCTCGCTCAGCGGCCGGCCGAGCGCTTGGCCCAGGACCGGTGTAGACAGAGCCCGGTGCCAGCAATCCGCGCGGTCGCACAGGTAAGCGCCGCGCCCGTTGCGCTTGCCGGTTGGGTCGATCACCACGCCTTCGTCGGGCGTGTGCACGATCCGCACCAGGCGGCGCTTGTCCGTCTTCTGCCGGCAGACCACGCAGGTGCGCAGCGGCACATGCCGTCGCCGGGGCGTCTTCTTCGTCATGGCGTCGGCTGGGCGAGGTGCTCACGGCTACCGGCCGCTCTCGCCTCGATCCCAGGAGAGTTCGCCCTGCCCATGTGACCGGCCTCAATAGTCCAGATCGTCGATGCCGAACTCTTCCCAATCTTCGCGCCGGCGGCTGCCCTTGCGTTTGCGCTTGGTCACCACTTCGCCGGCCTCTTCGTCGAAGACAAGCTCGCGACCCTTGCGCGCCCGATCGCGGCGAGCGGCTTCCGAGTCATCTTCCTCTTCGTCTTCGGTGGGCGTGACGACCACGATCGCCGGCTTGGCCGGTTCCTTCTTTGCCTTCGCCGGCTTCTCCCGCACGAGCGGCACGCTCAGGTCGTCAAGCACGACTTCCGGTGGCAGCTCAGCCTCGACCGCTTCGGCGACGGCGGGCTCCGGCTCGGCATCCGCTGCCGCGACCTCGGCATCCGCTTCTGCGGCCGCAGAAGCGGCCGCTTCCGCTTCGATCTCCAGGACCGGCTCGGCCTCGGCCTCAGCGTGGACGGCCTCGGCTTCCAGGACTGGCTCGGCCTCCGCCTCGGCCTCCGCAACGGCGGCAGCCGCCTCAGCCTCCAGGACCGGCTCGGCCTCGGCCTCAAGCGCCGCTTCGGCCTCCAGGGCCGCCGCGGCCTCCGCCTCGGCGATCCGGGCGCGTTCGGCCGCCTCGGCCAGGTAGACGTCAGCCACCTCGCGCACGGTTTCCAGCGATTTGTCGCCGAAGCCCGAGAGGTTGAGCAACGTGTCCGGGTCCATCTCCAGGCGGAAAATGACCTCGCCGGCGTTGGGGTCTGCGTTCTCTTCGAGGATGTTGTGGATACGTGCCGGCAGGCCCAGCGTCTCCAGCGGCAGCTCCCACGCCTCGGCCGGGATACGCTTGCGCGCCTCTGCGCGCAGGCGGCGCTCCTCGTCGAGCACGGCGGCGCGGGCCGCCAGGACTCGGCCCAGCGTGCTGGCCACGAAGCGGTTGAGCAGGCTGTAATCCTCCGCCGTGACCGGCCGCGCCGTCTCTTTCTTGACCAGGACCAGCTCGACCTGCTCGATCATCTCCCGGTTGCGGGCCACGGTCCGGTCGATCGCCGGATGGTCGAGCATCTGCAGCGCTTCGTGCGCCGACTCGGTCAGGCTCTTGATGTCGATGCGCCAGCCGGTGAGCTTGGCCGCCAAGCGGGCGTTCTGGCCCTCGCGGCCGATGGCCAGCGAGAGCTGGTCGTCCGGCACGAGGACGATGGCCGTCTTGCCCTCAAACGGGTGATCTTCCAGGTAGACCTGTGAGACGCGCGCCGGGCTCAACGCCTTGGCGATAAACGAGGGTTGGTCCGCGTCCCACTCAATGACGTCGATCTTCTCGTCGTTGAGCTCGCGCACGATGCTCTGGATGCGCACGCCGCGCATGCCGACGCAGGCGCCGACCGGGTCGACGCCCGGCTGCAGGGCCATCACGGCCACCTTTGAGCGCGCGCCAGCCTCGCGGGCGATGCTCTTGATGTCCACCTGCCCATTGTAGATCTCGGGCACTTCCAGCTCCAGCAGGCGTCGCAACAGGTTGCGATGGTTGCGGCTCACGACGATCTGCGGGCCCCGGTTGGTGCGCCGCACCTCCAGGACATAGACGCGAATCTTGTCATGTGCCCGATAGCGCTCGCCACGTACCTGCTGGCTGCGCGGCAGGATCGCCTCGGTGCGGCCGAGGCCAATGGTGATGTGCTGGCCGCTAATGCTCTGCACCGTGCCGTTGACGATCTCGCCCTCGCGTTCCGAGAAGTCCTCAAACAGCTGCTCCCGCTCAGCCTCACGCACGCGCTGCAGGATGACCTGCTTGGCCGTCTGGGCCGCGATGCGCCCGAAGTGGGGCGGCGTGCTCTCGATCATGACCATGTCGCCGATCTCCACGTCGTTGTGGCCGGCGGCGCGGGCCACCGTGAGGGCCACCTCCGTGCGGTCGTCGATGATCGAGTCGACCACCTCTTTTTCGGCGTAGATGGTCGGTTCGCCCGTGTGCCGGTCGATCTCGACCGTCACATCCTGGTTGCTGCTGGCGTTGACGTTGCGGCGATAGGCCGATACGAGCGCTGTTTTCAGCGCTTCAAATACGACCTCTTGCGGCAAGCCGCGCGATTGACAGATTTCGTTGAAAGCTAGGATAAACTCGCTTTTCATTGAGCTTTTTCCTGTGTGAATAGGAGTTCCAAACGTCCAAGAAAAGAAAAAAAGTGGGGTCCGCCCACTTCGCGCCATCGATATGCTGCTGAAGCCTCGATAGTATAGCACACTCTCTGGCCGCCTGCAATGGTCCTGGCGAAGGAACGTGCCCGGTTTTCTCGGTATCACGCGGCCTGTGGCGCCCGCCCTGGGCTCGGCCCCCCGGAGCGCCGCAACCCAGGGCGCGCGCGGGCGCCCCGGGGTTACGGCAGGGAGGGTGCGGCGGCTACGGGCCTACCTTGACGACGGCAAAGCCGAGCAGGGTGTCGTCGACCGGCGTAGGGAAGCCGGCGGCGAGGATATGGTCGCCGCGGGTGAAGTCGGCCAGGCTCGCGTCCGGGCGGCCGGGGACGAAGAAGTGCGTTTCGGCGTTGGTCAGAAGCGAGATCGGCCCGCCGGGGGTGGCCACGATCAGGGTCGTGCCGATCTTGGCCTGGATCTCGCCGCGGAGAGCGCGGGCCGCGTCGGGCGGCTTGACGACGAACTGGGCGGCGACCTTATTCTGGTCTGTGCGCGCGCCGCCCACCCACACGCGATCGCCCAGGCGCAGGTCGTCGAGGCCCGGGTCCGGGACGCCCTGGATCAGGAAGGTCGTGTGGTTGGAGGTGTGCACCTGGACGATCCGCCAGCCATCGGTCAGCAGCCGGAAGGTGCCGGCATCCAGGTTCTTGCCGAGGACGTGGCCGGTGAGGACGACCGGGCCGTGAT
>JBFGLK010000161.1:0-6860 GCA_041576195.1 Promineifilaceae bacterium (SeqCode) | reverse complement strand
CTTGGAGAGGCCGATGAGGAAGCCGACGGCGGCGGTCATCAGGGCGAGAAGGGGCAGACTAACCATCGAGGACGGGGATGGTCTGCGGGCCTTCGGGCAGGACGCAGACGCGACTCGCCGGGCCGGCCAGCGCCCGGACGAGGCCGCCGATATCCCGGCAGGGGCGGAAGAGGGCGGCCTCGATCTGGGCGTCGGTCAGGCCGTCGCTGTAGACGTAGATGTCGGCCCGGAGCTGGATCTGGGCCTGAATCTGGACCTGCCACTGGTCCTGCTCGCTGAAGCCGGGCCGGGCGATGAGGTCGAGGATGGCCTGGGGCGAGCCGGCCTCCGCCAGCAGGGCGGCGTAGCGGCCGTGGTCGGGCAGGCCGTCCTCGCAGGCGGCGGCCATGACGATCGCCCCGCCGGGCCGGACGATCTGGGCCGCGGCGCTCATCCCTTTGACCGCCTGATAGAGGTTCTGGTCCAGCGGGTAGCCGCTGTTGGTGGTGACGACGACGTCGTAGGGGGCGGCCACCGGGACCATGGCCACCTCGCGGACGAAGGCGCAGCCGGCGGCGTGGGTGGCCAGCATCTCGCCGGCGAAGACGCCGGTGATCTGGCGGCGGGCGTTGAGGGTCACGTTGAGCAGGAAGGTGGGTTCGGTGCGCAGGGCGACCTCGCGCATCTCTTCCCAGATGGGGTTGCCCTCGGTGACGCCCCAGGCGGCCTGGGGGTGGCCGATCATGTGCCGGCCGTGGTTGGTGAAGACGCTTTCGGCGCCGGCGAGTGCCGGCAGGATCGCCTTGGGCCCGCCGCTGAAGCCGGCGAAGAAGTGCGGCTCGATGAAGCCGGTGAGGAGGCGGACGTCGGCCTCCAGGTAGGTCCGGTTGACCCGGACCGGGTGGCCGCGCTCGGTGACGCCCAGGGGGACCAGGTTGACGTCGTCGTGGGGATCGTGCTGCGTGCAGCGATAGTGCTCGAAGACCGCGTCGGTGAGCATGGCCCGCAGCTCGGCCTCCGTCTGGCGGCGGTGGGTGCCGAGGCCGTTGATCAGGGTGATGTCCTGGCGAAAGACGCCCGCGCTCTCCAGCGCGGCCAGGAGCACGGGCAGGAGGCGGTCGTTGGGGGTGGCCCGCGTGATGTCGGTGTGGACGATGGCCACCCGGTCGCCCGGGCGCACGAGCGCGGCCAGGGGCGGCGAGCCGATGGGATCGGCCAGGGCCGCCCGGATGGCCGCCGCCTCGTTGGGCAGCCCCGGCGCCTCTCGGGGCAGGAACACGTCCGTGCCCTGGGGCAGGTCGACGGCCAGGCCGTCGCGGCCATAGGCCAGGTTCACGCGCATGCCAGAGACCTCCTTCGGCGGCCGCCGCTCAGGCCTCGAACCACGGCTTGCCCCGCTCGTCGGTCAGGATCAGCTCGCGCAGGGCGCGCACGCCCTTTTCCAGCCCTTCGCGCAGGGACATGAGGCTGTCCTCGTGCTCCATGCTGAGCACATCGTCGTAGCCGACCAGGCGCAGGGCGCTGACCAGGTCCTTCCAGAAGCCGACGTCGTGGCCATAACCCACGGTGCGGAAGATCCAGGAGCGGTGGATCTCATCGGCATAGGGCTTGGTGTCCAGCACGCCGTTGAGGGGGGTGTTGATGGGGTCGATCTTCGTGTCCTTGGCGTGAACGTGGAAGATGGCCTCACCCAGAGCGCGGACGGCGACGATCGGATCGATGTTTTGCCAGAAGAGATGGCTGGGGTCGAAGTTGGCCCCGATCTCCGGGCCGACGGCAGCGCGCAGGCGGAGCAGCGTCTCCGGGTTGTAGACAACGAAACCCGGGTGCATCTCGAGGGCGATCCTGTCCACACCGTGCTCGCGGCAGAAGGCGGCTTCTTCCTGCCAGTAGGGTATGACCTTCTCCTCCCATTGCCATTCAAGGACGCGCAGGAAGTCGGGCGGCCAGGGGCAGGTGACCCAGTTGGGGTAGAGGCTGCCGTCGCTGTCGCCGGGGCAGCCGGAGAAGGTGATGACGCGGCGGACGCCGATCTGGCCGGCGACCTGGACCGTGTCGCGGAACTCCCGGCGGTGGCGGCGGGCGACGGCCGGGTTGGGGTGGAGGGGGTTGCCGTGGCAGGAGAGGGCGCTGATCTCGAGGCCGCGGTCGGCCACTTTCTGGCGCCAGTCGCGGAGCTTGCCGGCATCGGCCAGCAGGTCGGCAGGCTGGCAGTAGGGGACGCCCAGCTCGGCCACGTAGCCGCCCGAGCCGATCTCGACCGCCTCGGCGCCGGTGCCGGCAATCCAGTCGAGCGCGTCGTCGAAGCTGAGCAGATCCTGGAAGACGAAGCTGAAGACGCCGACTTTCATGTGAGACTCCTTGAGACGCCCCACCGCGGCGTCTCTACCTTAGACACCGCGCCGGGGCGTCTCGATATTCCTGGGGATCGGGGATCGGCCCCGATCCCTAAAAGACGCGATCGATGAACTCGCGGTTGTGGACCTCCACGGTCACCTTTTGCAGCTCGAGGACGCCGCGAGCCACGTGCTCGGAGAGGCGACGGAACGCCTCCTCGCCCTTTTCCGCCGTGGCGCGCAGGGGGTTGCCGATGGTGCCGCTCTCGATGAACTCGTGGTGGTCCATGGGGAAGGTGAAGTATTTGTAGCCCTCGAAGGCCACGTCTGGCATGCCGTCTTTCTTGTCGAACGTCTCCGGCAGGTGTTGCGGGATGTGCGCCCGGGTGAACTCGGCCCGGTCGAAGCGGACCAGCTCCGCGTTCCAGGCCATGTCCTGCGAGGTCTCCAGCTCGCTGGAGTGCCAGCCGGGCGTCTCGTCCCACGGGTTTTCCATGAGCCCCTCGAGGATGCCGACGTAGTTCTCCATGTATGGCTTGACGAAGCTGATGAGCGCGCCGGTCTCGTAGCGCAGCTTGCGCAGGATAGGGTCGACGACCTTGACGTTGGAGCCGTGGCCGTTGACGAAGATGAGGCGGTTGAAGCCGTGGTGGATCAGGCTGCGGGCGACGTCGTAGATGAGGTTGAGCAGCGTCGTGCTACGCAGGGTGATCGTGCCGCGCCCGCTCCCGGGATCGTGCATGTGCTGGGGCGAGTAGCCGGTCCAGATGGCCGGCGTGTGTAGGACGGCGGCCATCTCGGCCACCCGGGTGGCGATTTCCCAGGCGGTCACCGTGTCCGTGTAGAGGGGCAGGTGGGGGCCGTGCTGCTCCAGCGAGGCCATGGGAACGAGGATCGTGTCCTTGGCCTTGAGGTATTCGCGGATGTCCACGTAGGTCAGGTCGCCCAGATCCCAGGAGATAAACTGCTCGCGGAACGCCTTCTCCTCGACCAGGTGGGGCACGTCGCGGTATTTGGGTCCGGGATTAAGCATGGGGAGCGCTCCTTTGCATCATGTCGATAAACAGGTCAGCGACCTCGACCCCAAAGGCGGGATCGTTGACGTGACGGGCGTGGGTGGTTATCGGTATGTCTGGCCGCAGGTCGGCGCGCAGGGTGGCGAGGAAGGCGGCGTCGGCCTCGGGGTCCCAGAAGGGGCCGCCGGGCACGTTGGGGATGGAGAGGCCCTGGGTGGGCACGGCGATGTGCAGCGGGCCACGGGCGGGGTTGAGGCGCTTAGCGAAAAGATGGCCCAGGGCGATCATCTCGTCACGCGTGGCGCGGACGAGCGTGTATTCCGGGTTGTGGTCGTAGACGGGGCGCCCGCGGAGGCGGTCGGGGATGTGGCCGGCGTGGAAGACGCAGAAGTCGATGCAGCCGGGCACGATGACCTGGGGCAGGCCAAGTCGGCCAACGCGCTTGAGCCGGTCGGGCCCGCCGTCGTGGATGCCACCGGTCATCGGGTCGTAGGTCTCGTTGGTGGTGAAGTCGATCACGCCGACGAACTGGCCGGCCTCGGCCAGCTCTTCCATGGCCGGGCCGCCGACGCCGTTGGAGTGGAAGATAACTGCCTCGTAGCCGGCGGCGGCCAGCCGCTCCTTAAGGGCCATGACGGCCTTCGTCGTGTTGCCGAGCATGGTGACGGCGACGTAGCGGTCGTCGGGGCCGGGCGGGGGCAGAGTGTGGCCGTGGGCCACCAGGCCGGCGAGCGCGGCGGCGACGTTGTCGAAGACGGTGGTGGCGATCGGGTTGAGGCCGAGGATGTCGACGATGGAGTGGACGACCATGATGTCACTGGTGCCGACCAGGGGGTCGAAGTAGTGCAGGCCGGAGGCGATCGGGGAGACGAGGACCTTGGGCACACCGACGGGCAGCTGCATCATGGCGGCGGCGCCCATCACCGCCCCTTCGGCGCCGCCGAGGCAGGTGATGGCGGCCAGGCGGCCGTTCTGGTAGAGCTCGACCACGAGCGCTTTCAGGGCCTGGCGCATGCCTTCCACGGCTTTGCCGCGGCTGCCGGCAGCGCGCAGGGCGTCGATGGTGGTGCCGGCATAGGTCGCCGCCTCCGCCCGGCTGATGTCTGGCGTGATGCCGAGCGGCTCGCCGAGGATGCCCGAGTCAACGACCAGGGTGTCCAGGCCGAGCGCCTGCAGGCGATCGCGCAGGTAGGCGATCTCGGGGCCTTTCGTATCGAGAGTGCCGATGAGGACGATGGGTGGGGGCATGGTTGGTGGTTGGATAGTTGGTTGGTGGGCTGGTTGGATAGTTGGATAGTTGGTTAGTGGGCTGGTTGGCCGGCTGGCGAGCCAACCAACCAACCAACAAACCAACCAGTCTAGAGAAGCGGCAGGAGCGTGTCCGCGCAGACCTTGACCTGCCAGCTATAGAACTCCTCTGTGAGCAGGCTGGAGCCGTGCTCCTCGATGAACTTCTTCTGCTCGGGGCTGATGTCGACCGGGTTCTTCTCGATGGCCTCCGGGTAGGGGTTGGCCGGCGTGCGGTCGACCGGGGCGACGAACTCCACGGTGAGGGCGCCGTCGTAGCCGATCGTCTTGAGGGTGCCGACGAGCTTGAGCCAGTCCCAGTGGCCCTGGCCACAGGCGAAGCGGTTGGTGTCGGCGACGTGGAAGTCGACGAGGAGCCCCCTGGCGGAGCGGATGGCCTCGTAAGGATCGATCTCCTCGATGTTGAGATGGAAGGCGTCCAGGCAGACGCCGCACTCGGGGCCGGTGGCCTTGGCCAGGGCGATGGCCTGGGCGGCGCGGGAGCAGAAGTAGGTCTCGAAGCGGTTGATGGGCTCGACGGCCAGCTTGATGCCGGCACGCATGGCGTGGTCGTAGATCTGCTTCATGCTCGCCACGGCCCACTCCCACTCTTCCTCCGGGTTGCCGTCGGGCACGATCTTGCCCACCGTGGCCGGCACGATGGTCACCTCGTAGCCGTCCAGCTCCTTGACCATCGTGACGCAATCCTTGACGTATTGGACGGAGCGGGCGCGCTGGGCCTCGTCCTTGGCCACCAGGTTGCGCTCGCCGAGCATCAGGGTGACGGCGCCCCAGCAGCGGATGCCGTGCTCTTTGAGGACGCCGCGCACGTGCTTGGTGTCGTAGATGCCGGGCTCGCCGCTGATCTCGATGCTCTCGTAGCCATATTTGGCCAGCCGGGCGACGGTGACCTCGATCGGTTCGGCCCTCATCCAGTTGTGCATAGACAGATGCATGGAAAACCTCCTAAGGTGGACGGCCGGGAGATCTACCCGGCGGTGTCTTTAGGCCAGCGATTCGGCCAGCAGGGGGTAGAGACCCTGGATCTGCAGGCCGAAGCGCCCGGCGTGACGACGGAGTTGGGCCACGGTGCCGGCATCTTCCGTGACCAGACGTTGCGCCCCTCTCTGGCGGGCGTCGCCCAGCCGGGCCCAGGCCAGGTGGTCCGCCAGGTGGGGCTGGGTGAACAGCAGGGCGGTGTTGCCCACGGGATGCGCCCGCTCGCGGCGCCAGAACAGCTCGACGGTCGGCCCCGGCAGGGCGGCGCGCAGCAACCGGCGCGGCGCGTCGTAGCGATCGGTCACCCGGGGCGAGTGGGTGGGGTCGACGTAGGCCGCCGGCGGGCCGGGCGGCGCCGGCCGGAGGCGCAGCCGGTCCTCGTCGAGGGCCGCCGCCAGGACGGCCGTCACCTCCTCCAGGGTCACGCCCTCGGGCCAGGCCAGGCCCAGTCGCTCGTCGCGCAGCTGGCCCAGGGCGTAGCGGTCGCCGGCGGAGAGGACGAGCACGCGGCGCGCCCCGACGGCCCGCACCTCGTCGAGGGTGGCCGTCTGCAGGGCGGCGGCGGTCTCCGGGTAGCCGAGCGAGCTGGCCAGGTAGCCGTTGTTGCGGCCGTCGCCGACGAGGCCGGGCGCCAGCCCCACGGCGCCCAGCAGCGTCAGGGCGGCCTCGAGCCCTTCAGGATCGAGGTAGCGGGCGTCGTCGCCGACGAAGAGGGCCACCTCGCCGGCGCCGGCCGCGGGGGTGGGGGCGCGTTGTTGGTGCGGGTTGCCCCAGCGGGCGAGGCGCTCGCCGACCTGGCGGGCGGCGGCCGGGGCGAGCCCGGCGGCGGCCACCTCGGCGCGGGCGGTGGCGATGGCCGAGGGCAGGGGCTGGTCGGTGGCGCAGTGGGCGCGGCAGGTGCCGCAGTCGGCGCAGCTGTAGAGGACGTCGACGGTGTGCTCGTCCCAGGCGAGCAGGCCGCGGCGGACGGAGGCGATGGTCAGCCCCCAGCCGTGCGGGGTGAGCGTCTCCAGCTTGGTGACGTGACCGATGGGGCAGACGTGCCGGCACATCAGGCAGTAGCGGCAGTTCTCAGTGGTGGCGATGACGTTTTCCAGTTTCATATGCCAAACCCCACCTTGCCCGGGTTCATGATGCCATTCGGGTCGATCGTCTCTTTCAAGCGCAGCAGGAACGGCCAGGCGTCGCCGTATTGCCGGCGCATGAAGCGGGCCAGCTTCAGGCCGACGCCGTGATGCTCGTT
>JBFGLK010000160.1:0-6878 GCA_041576195.1 Promineifilaceae bacterium (SeqCode) | reverse complement strand
GCCCGCGCCGGATTGATGGCGCCACTCTCCAGCGTTTCCGGTAGCTCCACCTCTTCGCGCCGATAGCGGCGCCGGAAGTGGTCTGCCACCACCCGCGAGGCGACGGCATAGAGCCATCCGCGCAGGGTCTTCTGTGGCGCCGTCTTGTCCCGTAGCGCGCTCAGCAGCCGCAGGAAGACGTCGCTCGTCAAATCCTCTGCGAGTTCCCGATCGCCGGTCTTCATCGCAATGAAGCGAAAGATCGGCGTGTAATACGTGTCGTGGATCATGGCCAACGCGTCCTCGTCCAGGCTACGCGCCCTGGCCAACAGCAACTGCTCGTTTTCCACGCTAGGGGCCTTCGATCGCAAGCTCTCCAGATCGCATACGAGGCCCGATTATACCAGCGGAATCGCGTGCTTACGTCTTGGCTTGCCCGTATTCTACTAACTCAGTCGCGTGAAGGCCGCCGAAGTAACGGCCACGCCGCCATACTGCCGTAGCGATTCATCCTGGGCCACCGCGCCATCGTCCGATCACCGCTTCATCGCGTTCACGCGACCCAGTAGCCGCCGGCATACAGAATCGTGAATAGCGCCAGTCCGGCCAGGAAGAGGGCCGTCAACGCTCGGTCGACCCAGCGATGCCGCCCGGCTCGCGCCAGGAGGACATACGCCGGGAACAGCACCCACATGTAGCGGCGCTGGCTCATCAGGAGGCCAGAGCTCAGCGGAATCAGGACGCCCAGCATGACGAACAGCCCATCGCCCCACTCCTGCTCGTAGAGCAAAATGCCGGCAAACAACAGGAACGCCGCGACGAAGCCGAAGTCCAGCCAGTTGTCGATGTGAATCTGTCCCGCCAGAACGGCCGGCAGCCACCCCGCCGCCGGGCGCTCGAAGAGCTCGGCCAGCATGGCCCAGGGCGAGCGAGCCACCCGGTCCCAGGCGGCGGAGGCGCTGAGAAATGCGAGGGGATCGCCAAAGGCCCGCCCCAGATACGCCATGTACCCGAGCGTCCCCAGAGGGGCCATGCCGGCGGCCACGAGGCCCGACCAGCGCCAGGCGCCGTCCTGCCGGCATTGCCGCCACCACTCGAAAAGCAATAAGGGGATGACGATCAACCCGACAAAGCGCGTCAGGGTGGCGGCGATCGCCAGCAGGCCGGCCACGATCCACCGCCGGCGACGGGCCATCAGCAGCGCGCCAATGGTGGCCAACAAGAACAGCGACTCGGAGTAGATCGCGCTGCCGTAGAGCGCCGTGGGGAAGATCATCAGGTACCACACGGCCCGCCCGGCCACGTCATCGTCCCAGCGATCGGCCACCAGCCGGTAGAATGCCACGGCGGCCAGCAACAGAGCCAGGTTGGCGATTACGACCCCGGCCAGAACCACATCGGCGCCGGTCAGCCAGCCGACCCCCCGCATCAGGAGGGGCAGCAAGGGAAAGAAGGGCACGCTAGGCAGCGGCACGCCCTCGAGGACGTAGCCCTCCTCCGCGATACTGACGTAGAAGCCGGTGTCCCAGCGGCTCCCGAACACGTCCAGCAGCGTGTTCTCCGGCGGCCGAAGATGATAGACCGGCGGGGCGGTGTTGTCCGGCACGAGGTGCGCGCCCAGGTAGGCAACGAGAAACACGGCCAGGCGCGAAATCGCGAAGGCAGCGGTCGGCGTCAGCGCCCAGCGCCAGGCCAGGACGCGCGATCGCCAGCCCGGCCGGGCCATCGTGTCACCCGAGGATCGATGGGTCAATTGCATGTCAACTCCCTGCGCTCATTCTGGGCGCATCGGACATCCAGGTCCCCCGGCGTTGTCGGTTGCCGTTCCAGGCGATAGACCGGGCCCACGGCGTAGGCCTGAATGTCGCCCAAGATCTCCACCGGCGGCGAGTTGATGTAGATCGGTCGTCGATCGATCTGCTCGTAGATGAGCAAGGTCAGATCGTTGCCGCTGATGAGAAAACGGTTGATGGCCAGCACGTCGGGCCGGGCGCCCTCGACCATCTGCAAGTATTGCACGGCCGGGACAGTATCCCACCAGCCCAGGACGACGGCGTTCGGCTCGACGATGGCCAGCGTTTCCTCGGCGAGGCGGCGCGTGCTCCAATCGTCCGACTGGTCGACCTGGGCCCACGTCACCACGACCGCCAGGACCACGCCGGCCACCAGTGCCACTCGCGCCAGGGGCCGCATCCAGCGCGCGCCGTCGTAGTCGGGCGCCGCCAGCCAGTCGAGAAGCACCTGGTAGCCCATAGCCGCCCATAGCGCCCAGACCAGATAGCTGGGCAGAAACATCGTGCTCTTATCGATGACCCGATAGTTCACATAGAACAGCGTGTTGGCGGCAAACATCAGGAGCAAGGCCACGCCCTGGCGAGGCCGCCGCCGCAACCAGACAAAGAGGCCGACGAGTCCCGGTCCCAGGCCGATGGCGAAGAACGCGCGGCTCAGTTCCCGGGCGAAGCGGGCGCTTTCGCCGAGCAACTCGGCTGTCGAATAGCCCAGCATCTGGCCGACGAAACTGCGTCCGCTGATCAGCCACCAGAGATTGGCCGGATCCAGCAAGTTCCGGGCCTCGAACGTCCCGGCGGCCGTGAAGCGACCGACGTAATTGAAGGCCGGCTGCTGCAAGTAGAGCCAGGGGAGCAGCAAGTAGATGCTCAGCCCGGCCAGCAGGGCGATGGCCCCGAGGAGCAGGACCCGGGGCTGGCGCAGAAGGCCCGGGGCCGAGGTGACGACGACCCAGGCCATGGCCGGCACGAGCAGGACCGTCGCCGCGTGATTGCCCAGGCTGAGCGCCGTCAGGAAGATGAGCAGCGCCAGGCGCCGGGGGGTGAGCCGTAGCTGCCAGCGAAACAGGAGCAGGATGATCGCGGCCATCAACGCCGTGTGCAGCGTATATACTTCGGCGACCAGCGACATGGCCCAGAAGTAGGGCGCGGTCGCCAGGAGCCCGAGCGCCGCCAGCCGGGACAGGCCGCCGATGCCGGCATCACGCAGCGTGCGATCCGCCAGGGCCACGGTCAGAGCGCCAAACACGGCGGACATCAGGTTCATACGAAAGCCGACATCGCCGATCGGCAACAGGCTCCAGATCCGGCCGATCGCCAGATAGAGCGGGTAACCTGTCGCCCGAACCAGACCGCCCGTCGCCGCCGCCGTCGTCAGCTCGGCGCTGTCCAGGTTGTACACCGTCGGCGCCAGCGTGAGTAGATAGACGACAAATGGCAGCGTGAAGGAGACCAACGCGCGCCAGTCGAGGCAGGCCACCCGGGCCCGCCAACCCTGCCGATCCTCGGCCGCCATACCCCCGGGCGTTGCCAGCTTAATCATCGCTGTCTCTCCGCTCGTCTCAGTGATTCCTATCGCTTCATCCGGATGCGCCAAGGGCGGGGCGCAGGCACGGTCTCGGCTTCCGTGCCCGCGTCCCGCCACCTGGACGCTAGGGCATGGAGCGATAACCGTCGAAGAACACGATGGTACCGGTCGAACTGGGATTGCCCGTCCCCAGAGCGCGAACGACCACGTTGTGGGCGCCACTCCCCAGCCCGGAGATGGTCACATCCTGCTGCGTCTGCCAGGTCGGGCTGTAGCCGTCGAAGTTGGCGACGACGACGCCGTCAACCCGAACTTCAGCCTGGCCGCAGATAGGGCACTTCACGGTGATCCAGTCAAACGTTGAACCGTTGACTTGGAAGCTGAGCGTCGCATTGGCCGACGCCGCCAGCCTCGCGCTGCCGCCGTAGGTCTGCGGATGCGCTACGGCAGCCCACTGTGAGTAGTTCACGGACGGGCTTGTGTCGTCCACGGCGCCGCCAACGGCGAGGAAGCCGTCCACGCGTACCTGGGTGCCCGAGCTGGCCGGGTTGGCCTGCCCGAGAACGACGACCTGAATCACGTGCTGCGTCGGCGCAAGGCCGCTATACAGCACGACCCGCTGATACTGGGGCGCGGGCGCGTAGTTGTCGATGATGGCCTGGAAGGCCCCGTCGATCAATACGGCCGCACGACCCTGGTCAGGGCCGCGATAGGTGATCAGGGCGATGCGATCGGTGGCGCCCGCCGTCCGGTGCAGGATTTGCTGCCCCGCCGACGACGCGGCGCGATAGCCTCCGTTGTAGGCGTTGGCGTCTTGCGCGCCGAGCCATCCGCTATAGCGCACCGAGTAGCTGACGTCATCTGTCACCACGGGTTGCGGCGGCGGGGTCGGCGTCGGCGTCGGTGGGATCGGGTCGGTCAAGGAGAAGATCGGCCCGTTGTAGCCAGGCGGAAGCGGCCAGGTCGGCTCGTCCGGCTCCAGATCGACGTGCTTGGTCGCGGACGCATTCGCGTCGACCGCGGCTGTCACGAAGTAGCGGGTGTAGACTGCGTCGTCGCTACTGGTGGCGAAGATGAGATTGCCGGCACCATCCGTAGTCACCAGGCCGATCGGCTGGTTCTGGCTATAGACCGTCGCCACGGCGTTCGGTGGATAGCCGGTCCCGGTGAACACGAAATAGCTGCCGATGTTGCCCTTGTTCTCGTTGACGTCGAGATCGGGCTGATAGACTCCTGCGAACTGCTCCCAACCGAGCCGGGCATTGGTGAAGTCCGCGTAGGAGGTCAGCGTCGTGCCCGCACCCAGGATGAGCAGGGCCACGACGAGCCTACTGATATGCTTCAGTGAGATTCCTTTCATCTGTCATTCTCCCAAAGTGAGATTCGCTTGCGTCAATCCGGACCTCCGCCGGCCCGGCTGGCCGAGAGGCTGCGCAGCCATTCTCATAGTCGGGTCGCCGAAGGAAAAGTAACGGTCGCCATAGGGCATGGTCCAACTTGCGTCTCGCCAGGCGGCCCTCCGACCTACACAACGCTGCTATACTCGAATCGGCCGCGGCCCCGTCGTGACTTTTCGTGTCGCCAGACGACTCTTCTCTCGGCCTGGCTGCCACAGGGGACCGGGTGGTAACAAAAGGAGGAAGCGCGTGGTCTATCGCCACGCCACAAACGCGCTATGACCGACACACGTTCCATTCCGCCAGGAGGCAGATCCAGAGATAGCGAGCTCGAAATTGGCTTCGCCATCCTGTTGGTCCTGAGCGGCGTCTATGTGGCGTACGAACTCCTCGCTGATCCCGCCGGGGGGCACCCGTTTGGACACTGGCTGGGTATTGTCGGCACCCTGCTGATGCTCATGACCGAGACCCTCTACTCCATCCGCAAGCGCACGCGGCTCCTCAATTGGGCCGGGCCGGTGCGGCGCTGGCTGTCGTTCCATATCGTTACCGGGTTAGTCGGTCCGTTTCTCGTGCTGATGCACACAGGTCTCCAGTTCCGTGGCCTCGCCGGCGTCGCCTTTGCGCTCACCATCGTCGTCGTGGCCAGTGGCTTTCTCGGCCGCTATCTCTACACGGCCTTGCCCCGCCGTCTGAGCGGTGTCGAGCAAACGCACGGAGAGATGGCGTCCGAAGCCCGGCGCCTGGGGGCGGAGCTCCTTGCCCTTCAAGAGGAGAAGCCGGAGCGGGTCCGTGCCATCGTCGCCGACCTGCAGCGGCGTCAGCCAGCACGCTCGCCCTTCCTCTCGCTTGTCGGCCGCAGCTTCTTCCAGTGGCGTTTCCGGCGCCAGCTGCGCCGGGCCCTTCTAGGTCTCGTCGATGTCGAGGTCGAGCAACGCCGCGAGCTAAGACGTCTACTCGACCGCCAGCGGGAGCTGGCACGCCAGATGGAGACCCTCGAGACGGCGCGCCGCTACACGCGGCTCTGGCACATGGCGCACATCCCGCTCGGCCTTACGCTCTTCTTCTCGGTCGCCGTACACATCGCGGCAGCCCTCTTCTTCCGTGCCGGCATCTTCGGCAGTTGAGCCCATGCCCGGCCCGCCATGAAAGCCCACCGCGTCGTCGAGCGGCAGCATCCCATCTTCTCGCCCGTTGGGCTGGCCGCCACCGCCGTGCTCATCTTCAGCCTTGGCATCGCCCTGTGGCTGACGGGCGGCCGCGCCTTCAGCCCGGGACCGCTCTCCGCCCAGACGAACGGGCCGCGGCCGGCCGGCGAGCCCGCGAGCCACGCCGCGTTTGAAGACCGCTGCACCCAGTGTCACGAACCGTTTGCCGGCATCCAGGCCCCCCGCTGCGAGGCCTGCCACAATGCCGTGGCGAGCCAGCGTCGGGCCGGACTCGGGCTACACGGCGCCCTGCCGACCGTGGCCGACTGCGCCGCCTGTCACCTGGAGCATCAGGGCCGCGACGTCGACCTGACGGCGGCCGCCGCCGCCGCCTTCGATCACGATACGACTGCTTTCAGCCTGGCGGGGCACAACCTCCCCAATCCGGCCAGGGCCCTCGCCTGCGTCGACTGCCACGACGCCGTGGTTGACCTGACCCTGGAGCCTGCCCCGTGCCTGGCCTGCCACACAACGCGAAACGGCGACTTCATGAGCGCGCACCAGCGCGCCTACGGCACGGACTGTCTCGCCTGCCACGATGGACTGGACACGCTGGCCAACCTGTCGGCGACCGATCACGCCGCCTTCTTTGCCCTGAATGGCTCGCACCTGGAGACGCCGTGCGCCGCCTGCCACGCGGGCGGCGCCTTTGCCGGCACGCCCGCCGACTGCGCCGGCTGCCACGCCGAGCCCGAGCGCCATGCCGGGCGATTTGGTCTCGACTGCGCCACCTGCCATACGACGGTCACGTGGTCGCCGGCGGCCATCGATCCGGCCATCTTTGATCACGAGCGAGACACGGCCTTCAGCCTGGCACGCCACGCCCTTGACTTCGCCGGCCATCCGCTCGACTGCCGGGTCTGTCATCAGGCCCGGGATCTCTCGCCAACGCCCGGTGGCTGCGCGGCGTGTCACGCCGCCGCCGAGCCGTTATTCATGGCCGAGCACGCGGAGCGCTTTGGCGACGAGTGCCTGG
>JBFGLK010000159.1:0-6899 GCA_041576195.1 Promineifilaceae bacterium (SeqCode) | reverse complement strand
CTTCGGCTTCCTCGCCGAAACGCTGTAAGGCGCCGCGTGGGCCCATGTTGGCGCTGGACGATCCGATGGAGAAGCTCATGGGTGGGGCTCGGGGGTCGGGGTGGCCCAGGCCTGGGGCTGGAGCTGGCCGTGATAGATCTCAGCGTAGAGGGGCGACGTGCGCAGCAGTTCGGCGTGGGTGCCGCGCGCCGCGACGCGCCCCTGGTCAAGCACCAGGATCAGGTCGGCGGCGCGGGCGGTGCTCAGCCGCTGAGCGATGACGAACGACGTCCTCCCCTGCATCAGGCGTTCCAGGGCCTGCTGGATCAGCCGCTCCGTCTCCGTGTCCACGCTGGCGGTGGCGTCGTCCAGGATGAGGATACGCGGATTCTTGAGGAGAGCGCGGGCGATGGCCACGCGCTGCCGCTGTCCGCCGGAGAGGGTGGAGCCGCGCTCGCCCACCCGGGTGTCGTAGCCCTGAGGCATCGCCGCGATGAACGCATGGGCCTGGGCCGCCAGGGCGGCGGCAACGATGGCCGCCTCGTCGGCGTCGGGCCGGCCGAAGGCGATGTTCTCGCGCACGGTGCCGGCAAAGAGCGTCGACTCCTGGAGGACGATGCCGATCTGATCGCGCAGCGAGGCCAGCGTGACCGTCCGCAGGTCGTGGCCGTCGATCGTGATGCGGCCCGCGGTCGGGTCGTAGAAGCGCGGGATCAAGTTGATGATCGACGACTTGCCCGAGCCCGTCGCTCCCAGCAAGGCTACGATCTGGCCCGGCGCGGCAGCCAGGCTGACGTCGCGCAACACCGTATGGCCGCGGAAGTAGCCGAAGGAGACGCCCTCGAAGCGGACGTGGCCTCGCACGGGCGGCAGCGATGCCGCGTCGTGGGCGTCTTGCACCGCGGAGACGGCGTCGAGCACCTCGAAGATCCGCTGGCCGGCTGAAGCGGCCATAGCCACTGCCGGCACGATCATGCCCAGGCGGCGCACCGGTTGCACCAGCTGCGCCAGGTAGGTGGAGAAGGCCACCAACTCCCCCAGCGTCAATTGCCCACGGACGACGAGCGCGCCGCCATACCAGATGATGACCACCGTGGCCAGGTTGGCCAGGAAGTCGATGAAAGGGATGTTGACCGCCTGCAACCGCGCCGCCCTGGCCGACAGATCGAACCAGAAGCGGTTCTCAGCCCGAAAGCGGTCGATCTCGGCCGCTTCCTGGGCAAACGCCTTGACCGTGCGGGCGCCCCGCAGGTTCTGCTCGACAGTGGTGGTCAGCACTGCCAGTTGCTGCTGGATGGCCAGTGCCAGCGGGCGGAAGTAGCGGCCGAAGCGATAGGCCCGGTAGGCCAACACGGGAATGGTCAGCAGCGCCAGCAGCGCCAGCCGCCCATTCATCCAAAAAAGGACGATCGTCGTTCCGATGAGCAGCACCAAGCCTTCGATGAGCCGAAGGGAGGCCCGGCCCGTCAGGAAGCGAATGCGCTCCACATCCTGCACGGAGCGACTGAGCAGCTGGCCGGTCTCTGCCTGATCGTGATAGGAAAACGAGAGATCGGACAACTTGCGGTGGAGCGCCTTGCGCAGGTCGTAGGCCACGCCCTGCGAAGCCACCTCGGTCCAGCGGCCCTGGGCGTATGCCAGTACGCCCCGAGCCAGGGTCAGCCCCAGCAGGCCCAGCACGGCCCAACTGACCAGGTCCAGCCGCTGGCGCCGGATTCCTTCGTCGACGATCCAGCGGATGAATTGGGGGATGATGAGCGTCAGCCCATTGATCAGCAGGAGGGCCAGGTAGGCGCCGGCGGTGGGTCGCCAGTAGGCGCGCAGATAACCAAAGGCACGCCAGAGAATGCGGGGGGCGTCTGGCTGATCGAACGTTGCCGGACGGACGCCGGCGGCGAGGCCTGCCATGTGCGCCAGTATATCCGCTGCCGGGACCGGCGGCTCCCCGAAAAAAAAAGTGAGGTGGGCGGTAAACGGGCGTTTACCACACCACCTCTGGGGGGGGAGCCACAAGAAGTATACCCCAAGGCGGACAAAAAGGCAATTAAGACGCGGTGAGTGAGTGCCTGGCCACGGTGCCGGCGACTCGGATGTGGCGTGATGCAGCGCCGTCGCCAGAGGTGGACGATTGCCACGCGCCCGGCACCGGCGTACCGGCGGGAACGGCCACGCCCGCGACCCGTGACCGGTGGCAGGCTAGGTCGTGCGCGCTCCGTTGATCCGGTCGCGCAGGCGGATGGCCGCCGCCCGGGCGGCGTCGGCGAAGTCCGCGCCGGCCGAGGCGTAGAGGATGCTGCGGCTGGCGTTGACGACCGGTCCGGCGACCACGTCGGGGCCGTAACGCGCCGCCGCGCCCAGGTCGCCACCCTGGGCGCCAACGCCCGGGATGAGGAAGTTGGCGGCCGGCGCCTCGGCCCGGGCGATGGCCAACTCCTCCGGGTAAGTGGCCCCCACCACGTAGCCCAGGTGACCCCGCACGGGCCAGATCTGGCTCTGGCGGATGACGGCCAGCGATAGCCCATCGCCGGCGCGCATGTCGCCCTGGAAATCAGTGGCGCTGGGGTTCGACGTGCGAGCCAGCAGGTAGATTGCCCGGTCGGGCCGTTCCCCGATCATCGGCAGCACTGCCTCGGCGCCGACGAATGGGTTGACCGTGACGGCGTCCACGCCCCAGGTGTCGAACAGGCCGCGGGCCCAGGCCGCCTGGGTGTGGCCGATGTCGCCCGTCTTGCAGTCGACGATGATCGGGATGTGGCCGGGGATGGCGGCGATGGTGCGCTCAAGGGCGATGACGCCGGCAGCCCCCCACTGCAAGTAGAAGCCGAGGTTGGGCTTGTAGGCGCACACCAGGTCCTGGGTCGCCTCGACGATCGCCCGGTTAAACGGCAACACCGGCTCGTCCCAATGGGTTGCCGGTAGGGGCATCCGCTCTGGCTGCGGGTCCAGCCCGACACAGAGCCACGATTGATTGGCCGCCTGGGCGGACCGTAGTTTCTCTAGGTAACGCATGTCTGGCATTATACCGCGGCTTATGGTCAGGGAGTCGGGGAGTTCGGTAGTCGGGTGGTCAAGGCGACGGACAGGTCGCCCGTGGTCGGATGGTCGGGTAGTTGGGGGTCCCCGCTCCGCAATCCGCAAGCCGAACTCCTCACTTGTGTTATTCTTCCCCCATGCGTGCATTCCTCGACATCCCGGCCGACTCCCCTTTCTCCCTGCAGAACCTGCCGTTTGGCGTGTTCAGCACTGCGGACAATCCCACCGCTCGCGTGGGCGTTGCGGTCGGCGACTGGGTCCTGGACCTGGCCGTGCTGCAGCGGGCGGGTCTTTTCGACGGCCCCTGGCTGCGCGAGCGGCTGGTGTTCGCCCAACCGGCGCTCAACGCCTTCATGGTCCTGGGCCGGCCGGCGTGGCGCGAGGCGCGCCAACGGCTACAGGACCTGTTGCGGGCGGACAACCCGGCGCTGCGTGACGACGAGGCCCTGCGGGCGCGGGCGCTCTGGCGCCGAGAGGCGGTCACCATGCACCTGCCGGCAACCATCGGCGACTACACCGACTTCTATGCCTCGCGGGAGCACGCTACCACCGTCGGCGCGCTGCTGCGGGGGCCGGACAGCGCGCTCCAGCCAAACTGGCTCCACCTCCCCGTCGCCTACCACAGTCGGGCGAGCTCGGTCGTCGTCAGCGGGACGGACATCCGCCGCCCCTGGGGACAGATCCATCCGGAGGGCGCTCCTGGCCCGATCATGGAGCCCACCCGGCAATTGGACTTTGAGCTGGAGATGGCTTACTTTGTCGGGCCGGGCAACCCGCTGGGCGCGCCGATCCCCATCGAGCAGGCGGCCGAGCACATCTTTGGCCTGGTGTTGATGAACGACTGGAGCGCACGCGACATCCAGCGCTGGGAGTACCGGCCGCTCGGCCCGTTCCTGGGCAAGAGCTTCGCCACCTCCATCTCACCCTGGGTCGTGACCCTGGAGGCGCTGGAGCCTTTCCGGGTGCCGGGGCCCCACCAGGAGCCCGAGCCACTACCCTACCTACGACGGCGGGAACATCGCGCGTACGACGTCCACCTCGAGGTACACTTGCAGTCGGACCGCATGGAGCGCCCGCAGATAATCGCCCGCTCCAATCATCGCTATCTGTATTGGGACATCTGCCAGCAGCTGGCCCACCACACCAGCAACGGCTGCAACCTGCGCCCGGGCGACTTGCTTGGCTCGGGCACGATCAGCGGCCCGACGCCAGAGGCGGGCGGCTCACTGCTGGAGGTCACCCGGCTGGGGGAGCGGCCAATCCGCCTGGAGGGCGGCGACGCGCGCCGCTTCCTGGCGGATGGCGATCGGGTGACGATGACCGGTTGGTGTCAGGGGGACGGGTATCGCGTGGGATTCGGGGAGGTCACGGCGAGGATCTTGCCGGCACGCGCCGGCTAGCAGCGCGCGACTACGGGCCGGTCTCAGTTGTCCTAGTCGCCATACTCGTCGTCGTCATAGTCGTCGTCGTCGTAGTCACCCTCGTCGAAGTCGCCATAGTCGTCTTCGTAGTCGTCGTCGTCGACGTCGAATTCGCCATCCTCGTCGTCTTCGAACGGCTCCTCAAACGCCCAGTCGAGCTTGATAGGGCTCAGTCGAACGACCTCGAGCACATCCCCACATTCCGGGCAGGTCACCATCTGTCCGATGTACAGGTTATTGCGAAAGCGGATACTGGTGTCACAACTGGGGCAAACGCCGATGTTCGGTTGGCCCTGCTTCGACGGCATCTGTTCCATGTCTCCTTGCTTCCAGACCGTTGGGTCTGCTGTCACATGGGCACAATATAGCAACGGGTTGTGCCAAACGGGGGCCCAAGCGCGTGCAAAAAGCGTGTCAAAGGCGATGACGGTGTGGCAAACCTGTGTGAAGGCGATGGCCGAAGACGGGCCGGGCGGGTAGGGCTAGCGCTCGGGACCGTGGGTGGGGGCGTCGGTCAGCTCCGCGGCAAAGCGATAGCCGACGCCGGGGATGTTCTCGATGAGGTGGGGTTTGCCGGCTGTGAGCTCGAGCTTGCGCCGCAGGCGGCGGATCAGGCCGCGGACCAGGTCGCGGTTGCCCTGGCCACTGTAGCCCCAGACGCGCTCGACGATGACGTCTGCCGGCAGGACCTGGCCCTCGTTGGTCAGCAACAGGTAAAAGAGCCGGAACTCGAGCTGCGTCAGGTGCTGGGGCGGGTGGCCGCTCATGGTCACGCTGTGCGTCTCCGGGTCGAGGACGATGCCGGCCACGGTCAGCCGGGGCACGGCCGCCGACGGCTGAGCGCCGGCGCGTCGCAGCAGCATGCGCACGTAGCGCGCCAACAGGCGGGTGGAGATCGGGCGCGGCAGCGCCAGATCGACGCCGGCGTCCAGTAGGTCACAATGCAGCGACTCGTGCAGATCCTCGAGGAGGGCGATGACCGGCACCGCCGTGACCAGCCGAAGCTGTGCCACTTCGGGGACCAGCGCGGCGCCGTCGGCCGGAGCGATCAGGACGAGGTCTACCGGCCGCTCGTCGAGCGTAGCCGTGACCGGCCCGAGCGCCGTCGTCGACGCCACCGCCAGCCCATTATGGCGGAGCACATAGGCCAGAAGCTCCCGGTCTTCCAGGTGATCCGCCACCACAATCGCCTGCATCACCTGCCTCCAGTCGCCGCGCACGCCGGCGCGGCGGAGGTTCTTCTCACACCCCGCAGGTCCTGCAAACCGGCGGGGTCTAAAGACCTCGATGCCGAGGATGCTACCTTGCCGTCGGCGTCGCTGTCAATAGGCCTATGTCCGGATTCGCCAGCCTGCGACCGGCGAACGGCGAGTTAGCGGACCTCATCATGGCGAGCGCCAATCCAGAGGACGATCTGGCGATGCTGGGCGCGTCGCTGTACAGTGTAACGGACGGCGACATCGCCTTCTTAGGCCGGCAGGAAGGCCGGAGACCATGGACAAACAGACCTTTTTGGAAACGCTGCGCTCCGCGCGTGCCGCCTGGGACGCCCAGATGGAAGCGACGCTAGATCACCCATCTGCCGGCCTCAAGGACCTCATCGCTCACGTCGCCTGGTATGAGCGGGAGATGACCGCCGTGGTCGAGGGGCGGGCCCTGGCCGGCTCCGATCTCTGGGCCTTGCCAACCGACGCCCGCAACGCAGCCATCCAGGCCGAGCTCCAGGCCGCCAACGCGACGCGCACCCTGGCCGAGGTGTGCGCCGAGGCCGGCGTGGACTATGCCCGCCTGGTGGCCGCCCTGGAGGACCTGCCGGCAACCGCGTTCGGCGACGCGGCCCACTTTGCCGGCATGCCCCCCGATTGGGCGCCCTGGGAAATGCTGGCCGAGAACACGATCCTTCATTACGCGTAGCACCGGGACGATCTGGCGTGAGCGGGACTGCCGGCGAGATTCCCCGGCAGTCTGCTCGGCTACACGCAATATGGCGCTGCGTCCGGCCAGTTCGGCGCCGTCCCGCGCCTTCACACCTTCCGGCAGACCAGCACGCCGCTGCCGATCGGCACGATCAGGGCGTCGACCCGCGCATCGGCCAACGCCCGTTCCAGCATCGGCTCCAGCGCCGGCCGATGGTTGATGGCGTTGTCCGCCAGCAGCAGGCCGCCCGGAACCAGCCGGGGCACCACCGCCTCGTAGCACGCCCCGTAGATCTCCTTCTCCGCGTCGAGGAAGCAGAAGGCAATGCCGGCAAAAGCCGCCAGGTGCGCCCGAGCGTCCCCCTCCACCAGCTTGACGATCCCCTCCACCCCGGCCAGCCGAAAGGTCTCACGCGCCAGGGCCGCCTTTGCCGGCAGCACCTCAAAGGTGGTCAGCGTCCGGCCCGCCGCGACGCAGGCCAGGCTGAGCCAGAGCGTCGAATAGCCGGCGCTCGTCCCGATCTCCAGCACCTCGCCCGCCGGGGCGCCG
>JBFGLK010000158.1:0-6925 GCA_041576195.1 Promineifilaceae bacterium (SeqCode) | reverse complement strand
GCGGCTGCGGCGACGATCGTCTTGATATGGCTCCTGCGCCGATATCTGGAAAAACGAGATCGGTTCCGTCATATGGCCACGCTTCGGCAGCGGGTATTCGCCGCGCTGACGCAATACAGCCTGCACCCCGACTTCACAGCACCCTATCCTCACATTGCCGAAGCCCTTGCCGGTCTGCAGCGCGTGCTGGATGCTCGTTGGAGCGACACGGAGAAGACGATCCTTTTGTTTCCGGCCTTTCGATCGGCGTGACGCGCTGCCGCACGCGGCGCCAGGCATGCTCGTCGCGGTTCGCCGGCGACGGGTGGCCGCAGGCTCAGTCCGTCGCCTCGAAGGCCCGAATCGCCTCCCGGAGCACGGCCGTCTCCGCTTCCAACCGCGCCGCCGCCCGCTCCAGCTCCAGGCGCACCTCGTCCCACCAGTTGAGCCCCTCGGCCTCCAGCCGCTGCGCCCGGCGCCAGAGCCGGGCCGTGTTCTCCTCGTGCAGCGTGCGCGCCTGGCGGGCCACGCGACGCTGGCGGCGGCGGCAGGCGAGCAGGAGGCGGCCCACGCGCCGGATCTCGGCTGTCTCGCCCCCGGTGAGGCTGGCGACCATCTCCGGATCGAGCTCCCCGGCCATGTCGCGCAAGGCGGCGATGTTGCCGGCACTGTACGCCTCGTTGATCGCCGCCATCATGGTCGCGCCGTAGGCCCGCTCCACCGCATTGGCCCCCAGATCCGGGTGGAAGCGACGCGCCAGCTGGCGATAGAGCCGTTTCTCCGCCGCCTTGTCCCGAGGGGTGTCGGTGGGCAGGATGATGCCCTCTTCCTCAGGCGACGGCGGCTCCGGCGCCTCGGCCTCCCCCTGCCAGAATGGGTCGTCGGCGTCATAGAGGATGCCCAGGTCCTCCGCCTGGCGCCACAGGGCGAGGCGCGTCACGGCCGCCTGGCGCTCGGCGTGGCGCTGCAAGTAGACATCAACCTGGTCGCCGATCTTCAGCCGGCATTGCAGGCGAAAGGCGTTGATCGCCGCCTGCTCCCGGGCCAGATCGGCCTCGGCCAGGCGGAGCGCCTCGTGCGCCTCGGCAAGCTCCGCCTGCAGCGCGGCCAGACGCTGCCGGCCCGCGGGTGAGGGGATGATCGCCTTGCTCATGAGTGGCGTGCGGGCCCGGAGCGCTCAGTAGCCGCTATCCCGATTAACCAGGTTGAGCAGCGACTCCCGATTGACATAACGAGTCAAATTGATGGCGAAGAGCTCGACCGCCCGGGCGTCGTAGTGGGGTGTGAAGCCGCTGACGTGCGGCGTGAGGATGGCATTCTCCAGGGACCAGAGCGGGCTATCGTCCGGGAGCGGCTCCTCGGCGAAGACGTCCAGCCCGGCGCCGGCGATCCAGCCCTTGCGCAGCGCCTTGATGAGCGCCTGCTCGTCGACGACGGCGCCGCGCGCGACGTTGACCAGGAAGCAGTGGGGTCGCATCTGGTGCAGTATTGACTCGCCGATGGCCCCGCGCGTCGCCGTGGTCAGGGGCAGAGCAATTACCACGTAGTCGCACTCGGCCACCATCGATCCGGTCGCTTCGGGCGGGTAGTATCGGTCTGGCAGGACGCCGGCCGGATCGCCCGTTCCCTCCGGCGTGTAGCCCTGATCCTCGATGCGCCGCAGGTTGTGCTTGGTGACCAGGATGCGCATGCCAAACGCCTTGGCCAATCGAGCCACCTCCCGGCCGATGCTGCCGTAGCCGAGGATGCCCAGCGTGGCCCCGCGCAACTCCGCCGGCACGAACTTCTTCCATCGCTTCTCCGGCCACTGCTCCTGGGCGCGCATGGCGTACCAGCTCGGCACCCGGTGGGCCCAGCCGAGGATCTGGGTCATGACGTACTGGCCCATGTTGGGAGCGTGGATGCCGCTGGCCGAGGTGATCAGGACGTTGCTTTGCCAGATAGGCAGATCCGGCAGGTGATCGACGCCGGCCCAGTGGACCTGCATCCAGCGCAAGGCGGGCGCGTGCTCCGGTGCCGGCACGGCGCTGACTGAGTATAGGATTTCGGCGTCCGTGGTCATCGACTCGGGCCACTGCCGCTCGGACAGCACCACCTGCTCGATTCGCAGGTCGGGCGACACCTCGCGCAGGCGGTCGATATGCGCGGCCGAAAATGGGGCAGTCACGAGAACGTGGGTCATCGTCACTCCAATCATTGGCTTTCCGAGAGGCGAGTGTATCACGTTTCGGATCGAGTGCGGAACGGGGCGGGCAACAGTCGGGCGGTCGGATGGTCGGGTGGTCGGGCGAACACGGGCACCGGTGCCGGCTGGCGCCGACCCGCGGACCAAGCGAGAAAGCGACCACGCGCATGCCCGCGATCCCGGCGCCCTCCAACTGCAACGTTTGCCCAACGCGTGCGTACTGCCTCATAGAACGATGAACAGAAGCTGGAGATAAAAAGCATGGCCAAACACAAACTGGTTCGATCGCGCACCGACCGCATGATTCTCGGTGTGGCCGGCGGCCTGGCGGACTACCTGGACATCGACCCGGTGTTCATCCGCCTCGCCTTCGTCTTGATCGGCCTGGCGTCCGCGGGCAAGGCGCTCCTGCTCTATCTGCTGGTCGCTCTGTTGCTGCCCGAGGAGCCGGCTGCCGAGGCCAAGGCCTACCCGCTCGCCGACGAAGAGATCGTCATCCACGACGCTGCCTAGCTCTGGAACTCTCCTGACGCGCCAGAGCCGCAGAGAGCGGTCACGGACGATTCGTGGCCGCTCTTCACGTTTGCGCCCCTCGGCGCCTTTTGCCATAATCGCCGCTCATGGCAACCCTCTGGCGGAAGCTCAGCACCCTGGTCCGCGCCAATCTGCACGAAATGGCCGATCGGGCCATCCAGAAGACCGATCTCGCCGTCTACGACGACTACATCCGCCAGGCCGAGCGGGAGTTGGAGACGTTCAAGCAGACCATCAATCCGATGTATGCCCAGGTGAAGACGACCAGCCGGCGTCGCGCCAACCTGGCCGATCGCGCGGCTCGTCTGGATGCCGCCGTCGACGCCTTCCTGGTCCAGGGAAAGCAGACGGAGGCGATGGTTACACAGAAGCAGCTGAGCTCGGCCCTCAATCTGATTCGCACCTACGACGCCTCGCTCGAGCGCCAGGTGGCCGCTGCGGAGATGCTGGAGGACGTGCGGGTCAAGCTTGAGGGCCGCCTGGATCTCGTGCGTCAGGAGCGGGAGGAGCTGGCCTTTTTGTTGCAGCTGGCCAAGTCCAAGGAGATCTCGGCCCAGGCGATGAAGTCGCTGGACTCGCTGATGGGCGCCGGCGACATAGAGGTAGCTCGCGCCGCGGAGAACATCCGCCGTCGCCTGGACCACGCGGACGCCGCCTGGGAAGTCCAGGCGAGCCGCCTGGACCACCAGCTGGACGACGCCATGACGAGCCTTGAGGTGGAAGCCGAGCTGGCCGCGCGCATGGAGCGCCTGGGGATCCAGTGACCGCCGTTCGGCGTGGCCGCTGACCGCCAATCCCGATGAATGTAGCGCTGGTCCACGACTGGCTGAACCAGATGGGCGGCGCGGAAGACGTGCTGCAGAGCCTGGTGGCCCTCTTTCCAGAGGCGCCCGTCTATACCGCGCTCTATCGACCCGAGAGGATGCCGGCAACCTGGCGGACCTGGGACATCCGCACCAGCTTCATCGACCGGCTGCCCCTGGCGCGCCGCCGGCAGCAACTCTACTTTCCCCTTTACCCGCTGGCCTTCGAGCAGTTCGACTTTTCCGGCTACGACCTGGTCCTCAGCAACAAAAGCGGCTTCTGCCATGGCATTCTCACCGGCCCGGAGACAGTGCACATCTGCTATTGCCTGACGCCCACACGCTACGTCTGGCGTTATCACCAGTACGCCGCGCAGGAGCGCCTGGGCCCGCTGGTGCGCCGGCTGCTGCCGCCGTTCCTCAGCCGCTTGCGGCAATGGGACCGCCTGGCGGCTGATCGTGTCGACCACTTCATTGCCATCTCGCAGGAGGTGCGTCAGCGTATCGCCAAGGTTTACCGGCGGGAAGCGACTATCATCTACCCACCGGTCGACATCGGCCGGTTTGCGCCGGCCGCCCGAATAGACGATTATTACCTCTTCGTGGGGCGACTGGTACCTTACCGGCGCCTCGATGTGTTGGTCGAGGCCTTCAATCGACTCCGATTGCCTTTGTGGATTGCCGGCAGTGGGCGCGACCGGCAGCGCCTGGAAGCCCTCGCCGGTCCGACGGTTCGCTTCCTCGGCTACGTGCCGGATGCCGAGCTGCCGGCGTTAATGGCGCGCTGCCGGGCCTTTGTCTTTCCCGGCGAGGAGGACTTCGGTATCGCGCCCATTCAGGCGATGGCTGCCGGCAGGCCGGTCATCGCCTATGCGGCCGGCGGCGTCCTCGACAGCGTCGTGCCCGGCGTCACGGGCGCGCTGTTCGCCGAGCAGAGTGCGACGGCGATCGCCGAGACGGTCGCCGGCTTCGACCCGGCCTCGTGCGACCCGGCCGCCCTCATGGCGCACGCGCGGCAGTTTGACAGCGCGGTGTTTCGGGGCCGGCTGCGGGCGTTTATCGATGAGCGAGTGGGCGAGGGCCCCTGGTCCGCCGAACAGGCCAGTCCGGGCACTGGCAAACATGGGTGATTCGATGGAGCTCCGCGACTACGCCAGGCTCTTGCGCCGCCGCTGGTGGGTGGCGCTTGTGCCGACCCTGGTCGTCCTGGCGGTCGGCTTGCTTACCTACAGCGCGCCGCCGCCGGCCTACAACGTGGGCGTGCGCTTTATCGTCGGGCAGGCGCCGACGGAGGCCGCCTTCCTGGAGGACGAGGAGCGGCTGGCCAATTGGCAGACGTCGGAGTACGTCGTCAACGGCCTGACCGACTGGTCCCGCGGCCTGCGCTTTTCCGAGCAGGTGAGCGCGCGGCTGGCGGCGCAAGGGGTGACGGTGCCGGCAGGCGCCATCCGCGCCGGCCTGGCGGCCGACAACACCCGCAGCATGATGCAGCTCTCCCTCACTTACGGCGATCCCGTCGTGCTGGAGCAGATGATGCGGGCCGCCATCGACGTGCTGGTGGAAGAAAACGGCGAGGCCATCCCCCAACTTGGCGGCGATCCGGCGGCCCTGCTCCTGCTGGACGACCCGGTAGTCAATCCGATCGCCCCGGGCCTGCGCAGCCGCCTTGAGCTGCTCCTGCGCGTGGTTCTTGCGCTGGCTGCCGGCCTGGGCCTGGCCTTTCTGATCGACTATCTCGACCCTACGGTGCGCGACCGCCGCGAGCTCGAGGCAATGGCGTTGCCGGTGCTGGGGGAGATACCGAAGAGGTAGGGTGGTTGGTTATTCAGCTGGTTCGTTAGTTGGTTGGTTGGCTAGTTGGTTGCGTATCTGGTCCTCTACATGGCAGAGAGCCAACGGATTGCCATTCGACCCAAAAGCAAACCAAGAAACAAACTAGCCAACCAACTAACCAACAAGCCAACTATCAAACGATCAAGCGATGGAACTTCAAGACTACACACGAATCCTCCGCCAGCGTGGCTGGCTCATCATCGTCCTGGGGGTGTTGACGGCCGGCGCGGCTCTTGGCTTCAGCCGGATGCAGACGCCCGTCTATAAGTCGACGCTCACCCTGCTGGTCAGTCCGTCCCGCACCGACTTCGGCCAGGCGCAGGCGGCCAAAGTGCTGCTCCGCGGCTATGAATCCTGGATGCTCAGCAGCCTGCGGGCGCAGCGAGTCATCGACGAGCTGCGGTTGGACATGACGCCCACTCAGCTTCTGGGCGACGTCGGCGTGGCCTCCGACGACTCTCGCTTCATCATCCAGTTCGAGGTGCGCAATACCAACGGCGACGTGGCCAACGACATCGCCCGCACCTGGGGCAATCTGCTCATCCAGCGCCAGGACGAGATCAACGCGACGCTGCGCAAAGAGGATCGCATTGGCATCGAGTTCATCGATCTACCGCAATACGGTCTGGACCGCCCGCGCACGACCATCAACACGTTGGCCGGCGGCGTCTTCGGCGCGCTGATTGGCATCATTCTCGTCTTTGTGCTGGAGTGGATCGAGTCGGGGGTGGTCCGGCGCCGTGAAGACGTTGAACGCTTCCTCGAGCTGCCTGTCATTGGCACCATCCCCCGCGCGGACTGACGCCCGGCGTCGCGCCCGATTGTCCGGAGAAACGACCCTGATGTCCCTGATTACCCTGACCGATCCCCGTTCGCCGGTGAGCGAAGCGTATCGCACGTTGCGCACCAATCTGTCGTTTTACAGCCTCGATCAGCCCATTCGTAGCCTGGTCGTCACTTCGTCCACGCCGGACGAAGGCAAGAGCACCACGGTGGCCAACCTGGCTGTGACCATGGCCCAGGCCGGCCGACGGACGATCCTGGTCGACGGCGACCTGCGGCGGCCCTCCCTGCACAGGTTGTTCGATCTATCAGCCGAGCCCGGCCTGACAAGCACCCTGCTGGACGACGGGGCCGGTTTGCCACTGCAGCAGACGAGTGTGGAGCACCTTCACCTGTTGGCCAGCGGCCCTAAGCCGCCCAACCCGGCCGACTTGCTCGGCTCGCGGGTCATCGATCGCCTGATCGAGACGCTGACCCAGCAGGCGGACATCGTCCTGTTTGACGCCCCGCCGGTCCTCGCGGTGACCGACGCGACGGTGCTGGGCTCGAAAGTCGACGGCGTGCTGCTGGTGGTCAGTGCCGGCAAAACGCGGCGGGAGCACGCCCGCCGGGCTCGCGAGATCCTGGAGACGGCCAACGTGCGCCTCATTGGCGCTGCCCTCACCAACGCCCCCCGCGACAGCATCGTCGGCGGCTACTACGAATAGCCCGCCTTCCCACAACGGGCGCATCGGGCTGCGCCTTGAAACGGCCAGCCGCCGCCCTCCAAACCCCGCGTTCCGCAAGCCACAATGGAGCGACCGGCTGG
>JBFGLK010000157.1:0-6931 GCA_041576195.1 Promineifilaceae bacterium (SeqCode) | reverse complement strand
GCGTTCCTATCCCCCCGGCCAGCATGGCCGAGAAAGCCAGTTTCGGCGCGGTCGCGCCTCTGATTACTTGCTCCAGCTGCGTGAGAAGCAGAAGGCCCGGCGCATCTACGGCGTCTTCGAGCAGCAGTTTCACAACTACTTCGCCAAGGCGACCAAGATGTCTGGCCTGACGGGCGAAAACTTGCTCGTCATGCTGGAGAGCCGCCTGGACAACGTCATCTACCGCATCGGGATGGCCGATTCCCGGGCCCAGGCGCGCCAGCTTGTCGCCCACGGTCATATCATGCTCAACAACCGCAAGACGAACATCCCATCGGCACTGGTCAGAGCCGGAGACGAGATCTCTGTGCGGCCGGAGAGCCTGCGACGCAGCTATTTCCGCAACCGGCGCCAGTTGCTGGACGACCGGCGCGTGCCGCGCTGGATGAGCCTCAACGCCGATGCCATGTCCGCCACCGTCCTCAACCGGCCGACGCGCGACGACATCGACGTATCGCTGAATGAGCAGCTGATCGTCGAGTACTACTCCCGCTAGGCTCGGGTTCGAGACAGGCATCCGCCAAAGAGAGGTACACGTTGGCTGTCAGTAATATGATTCATCCCAAGATTGAAAGCACGGCGATGTCCGCCAAGTATGGGCAGTTCGTTGTCGGGCCCCTTGAGCGTGGCTATGGCACGACGTTGGGCAACGCGCTGCGGCGCGTGCTCCTGTCGTCCCTGCCGGGCGCGGCCATCACCTCGATCCGGGTCAATGACGTCGCCCACGAGTTCGCCGCCGTCCCGCACGTGCGCGAAGACATGATGCAGATCATCCTGAACATCAAGCAACTGCGTCTGAAGTTGCATGATGCGGACTCGGCCCGGCTGCGACTGGAGGTCCACGGTGCCGGCACTGTCACCGCCGCCGACCTGATGGTGCCCGCCGAGGTGGAGCTCATTAACCCGGACCTTTACCTGTTCACAGTCGATTCGGACGAGGCCTTCCTCGAGGTCGAGATGTCCGTGGAGTCCGGCCGGGGCTACTCGCCCGCCGAGGACCGGCTCCGCCTGCCAATCGGCGAGTTGCCGGTGGACGCGCTTTTCAGCCCGGTCACCCGCGTCACCTACGAGGTAGAGAAGACGCGCCACGGCCAGGCGGCAGACTACGACCAGGTGAACTTCCGCATCTGGACGGACGGCACCATCAAGCCCGAGGACGCTCTGGCCCAGGCGGCCCAGATCCTTATCCAGCAGTTCCGGCCGTTTGCCGGCATCAGCGAAGAGACGCTGGTGCAGGAAATGGTGGAGGAAGAGGAAGAAAGCATCCCCAACGAGGTCTACGACACGCCCATCGAGCACCTGGACCTGAGCGTGCGGGTCTTTAACTCGCTCAAGCGCACCGGGATCACCAAGGTCGGCGAGATGTTGGAGATGCTCGATCGGGGCGAAGAGACGATGCTCGCCATCCGCAACTTCGGTGAGAAGTCGCTGGACGAGCTGAAGACGCAGCTTCGCCTGAAGGGCTTCCTGCCCCCGGAAGATGAGGAAGAGGCCTAGGCGGCCGGCCCAAGGAAGGTAATTGCCATGCGACACAGAGTAATGGGCCGGCGCTTGAGCCGAGACTCCGCCCACCGCAGTGCTTTGCGAAAGAACCTGGTGGCCGACCTGATCGCCTATGAGAAAGTCGTTACTACCGAGGCCAAGGCCCGCATGTTGCGACCGCTGGCGGAAAAGATGATCACCCTGGCCAAGCGCGGGGTGGTCGCCGGCCGTAGCGACCAGGCGAAAGAAGTGCACGCCCGGCGCATCGCTGCCGCCCGGCTGGCGCGGCAGCGCGCCGTCGAAGACGACGACGGTTACATCTACGACGTGGATATCGTCCAGAAGTTGTTCGAAGAGATC
Organism: Promineifilaceae bacterium (SeqCode); assembly: GCA_041576195.1. GTDB lineage: Bacteria > Chloroflexota > Anaerolineae > Promineifilales > Promineifilaceae > JAGVTM01. Next base: position 5,050 of record JBFGLK010000157.1, on the reverse strand, counting down.
GCGCCACGCTATCTTGATCGCCCCGGTGGCTATACCCGGATGGTCAAGATCGGCAAGCGCCCCGGCGACAACGCCGACATGGCCGTGTTAATGCTCGTCGAGGAGTCGGCGGGCGCCTGAAGGCCCCGAGCGGCCAGCACCTTAAAACGTGACCGGGCACCGATTCCGCGCGCGCCTGGAGTACGACGGCACTGATTATGCCGGATTCCAACGGCAGCGCGGTGACCGGCCCACCATCCAGGGCGTCGTCGAGGCAGTGCTGTCCGCCATCTGGAATGAGCCTGTGGCAGTCGTTGGCGCCGGGCGCACGGACGCGGGCGCCCACGCGCTTGGGCAGGTGATCGCCTTCAACCTTCGCTGGCCCCACGGCAGCGCGGCGCTCCAGCGGGCGCTGAACGTCAACTTGCCGGCAGACATCGCCGTGCACGACGTGGCCCTCGCCGGACCGGCGTTCCACCCACGTTTCCAGGCAAGCCGGCGGCAATACCGCTACCAGATCGACAACGGGCCCGTGCGCAGCCCGCTGCGCCATCGCCATAGCTGGCACGTGGCGGCACCGTTGGACGAGGCGGCCATGAGCGCAGCAGCAGGCGTCCTTTTGGGGACGCACGACTTCGCCACCTTCGGGACGCCGCCTCAGGGTGATGTGACGGTGCGCCGGGTCTTCGCCGCCACCTGGACGCGAGAGGGCGACCAACTTGCCTTTCATGTCGAGGCTAACGCCTTCCTCTACCGGATGGTGCGCAGCCTCGTCGGGGCGCTCAAGCTCGTCGGCGAAGGCCGCTGGAGCGTCGATCGGTTCGCAACCGCCCTGGCGGCGCGCGATCGCAGCCAAATCACCGAGGTGGCCCCAGCACGCGGCCTGTGCCTGTGGTCCGTTGCTTACGATAAATAGAGACGGCCGCTGGGCCCTGAGAGAGTGAACAATGAACAAGACCTATGTTACGAAACCGGCCGACGTCGAGCGTCAATGGTTCGTGGTCGATGCTGAAGGCCAGACGCTCGGCCGGCTCGCCAGCCAGATCGCCACGATTCTGCGCGGCAAGCACAAGCCGATATTCAGCCCCTCGGTCGACTGCGGCGATTACGTGATCGTGGTCAACGCCGAGAAGATCAGGGTCACCGGACGCCGCATGGACCAGAAGGTCTACTACCGCCACACCGGCTACCCGGGTGGCATCCGCCAGATCGGACTGCGCGACCAGCTCGAGCGCTATCCGACGCGCGTGCTCAAGGCTGCTGTCCGGGGCATGCTGCCGAAGAACGTACTTGGCCGCCAGATGCTGCGGAAGATGAAGGTCTATGCCGGGCCCGACCACCCGCACGCCGCCCAGCAGCCACAGCCGCTGGAGCTGTAGGAGATTGCCGATGTTTGAAGGGTTTGAAGGACGAGAGTATTTCGAGGGCGTCGGCCGCCGCAAGCGGGCGTCGGCGCGGGTGCGCATCTACCCATCGGGCACCGGGGTGTTCGTCGTCAACGGGAAAGAGGTGCGGGAGTTCTTCCCCCGCCTCGGCGACTATCACATACTCCTCGGGCCGTTGGAGGACACGAGTTTGCAGAACCAGATGGACGTGACCGTCCTGGTTTCCGGCGGTGGTATCACCGGCCAGACCAGCGCCGTCCGCCTGGGCCTGGCGCGTGCGCTGGTCTCCTATGACGAGGAGTTGCGCTCGCGCCTGCGCGCTGAAGGGCACCTGACGCGCGATCCACGCATCAAGGAGCGCAAGAAGCCGGGTCTGAAACGTGCGCGCAAGGCGCCGACCTACACCAAGCGCTAGGCGCCGCGCTCAGTAGGCGCACCCGACCCCGATGCCGGCGTGCCGGCATCGGGCACGCGACTCAACAGCCAAGGGGCGAGGCGATCAGGCCCGCCCCTTTCGCTTCGTGGGGTGCGAGACGACGCCATGGACAACGCTTACGACCGCGCCTCGGTCACCCCGTCAGGGGCAGCCATCACCGTCATCGGCCTGGGCCCCGGCGGCGTCGAGCTCATCACGCGGCAGGCCTGGGACCTCCTGACACGGACGGATCGCGTCTTTCTGCGCACGGCCCGGCATCCGGCGGCCAAAGCGCTGCCGCCCGGGCTCACGGTCGAGAGTCTTGACCCCCTCTACGACGAGGCCGAGAGCTTCGCCGCGCTTTACGAGACCATCGCCGCCCGCCTGATCGCCGCGGCGGCGACCGGGCCCGTGGTCTATGCCGTGCCCGGCGATCCGACGATGGGGGAGGCCACCGTCAGCGCCCTGCGCCGGTTGGCCGCCGACGCCGGCCTGGCCATCCGCATTCTCCCTGGCGTGAGTTTCGTGGAGCCGACGCTGAGCGCTCTCGCGCTCGACGGCCTCGAAGGCCTACAGCTCCTCGACGCGCTCGAACTCGCCGAACGCCCCTACCCCCCGGTCAATCCAGACCTGCCGGCTCTGCTGGCCCAGGTCTACAATCGCCAGGTGGCCAGTCACCTCAAGCTCAGCCTGATGGCCCTTTATCCGGATGAGCATGAAGTGGCCCTGGTGCACGCTGCCGGCAGCGGCGACGGGCGGGTGGAGTGGCTGCCGCTGTACGCCATCGACCGCGCCGAGCGGGTGGCCCACCTGACCAGCCTCTACCTGCCGCCCCGCCCCCGCCCGGCGAGTTTGGCCACCCTGGCAGAGACGGTCGCCATTCTTCGCGGACCGGGTGGCTGCCCCTGGGATCAGGAACAGACCGCCCAGAGCCTCCGCCCTGGCTTTCTTGAAGAGATGGCCGAAGTGCTGGACGCCCTCGATCGTGCGGACGATGACTCGCTACGCGAAGAGTTGGGCGACCTGCTCTTCCATATTGTCATACAAGCCCAGATCGGCCGCGAGAACGACGCCTTCTCACTGGCGGAAGTCATCGCCGGCATCGATGCAAAGCTCAAACGGCGCCATCCCCACGTCTGGGGCGACGTCGAGGTGAACGACAGCGACGAGGTCGTGCGCAACTGGGAGACACTCAAAGCGAACGAGAAGGCGCGACCGACCCACTCCCTGCTCAACGACCTGCCCGCGAGCTTGCCGGCATTGGCCAGTTCGCAGAAAATACAGGCGCGGGTGCGCCAGATCGGTTTCGACTGGCCCGATATTGCCGGGGTGTACGCCAAGCTGGACGAGGAGCGACAGGAGCTGCAGCAGGCCGCTTCCCCCACCGCCCGACAAGCCGAGATGGGCGATCTCCTTTTCACAGCCGTCAACCTGGCGATCTGGCTCGGCCTCGACGCCGAAACGGCCCTGCGCGAGGCCAATCAGCGCTTCACCCGGCGCTTTCGGCGCCTGGAGACGCTGGCCCGACGTGATGGCCTGGACCTGGCCGACGCGTCGCTTGAGGCCATGAACCGGCTGTGGGAGGAGGCCAAGAGCATCCCGGCCTCAGACCTCCCCGGCCCGCAGGAGGAAGCGCCTTGAACCTGCTGACCTGGAGTGCACTCGGGCTGGCCGTCGTCTGCGGCGTCGCCGCGGCCTTCTTCCTGCTGCGTGGTCTCGGCACCCGCCAGCGCGTGGGCAGCGAGCTCTACGCCGTCGGTCGCCAGGCGCAGCGACGCGAGATGCGGGTCAATCTGGTGCGAAGCGCCGCCTTTCTCGTGCTGGCCCTCATCGCCCTGGTGGTCTTCAGTCTCGGCCGCCGGCCCATGCCCGAAGCGCCCGCCGTCGACAGTGCCGCCACACCCTCCCCCACAGGCGCGAGCACCGCGACGCCGCTGAGCGCGACGCCTAGCCCGCGGGTCGTGCCATCACCGGTCATCAACACAACGTCGCCCGCGGCCCCGTCTGCCTCGCCCACGACGCCGCCAGACATCCCCACCCTGACGCCGACCGCGACGGCAACGGCCACTGAAACCCCCCGACCGCCGACCGCTCTCGTCAACAGCCCGAACGGCCTCTATCTGCGCGAGGCGCCTGGTGGCAGCCAGGAACTCGAGCTGATTGCGGACGGAGCAGAGCTTGTCTTGCTTGAAGGCCGCGAGAGGGCCAATGAGCTGGAGTGGCAGCGGGTCCGCACGCCAGCCGGCAACGAGGGGTGGGTCGCACTCGACTTTATCGTTATCCAGGACGCGCCCTAGCGCCCTGACCGGCGGAGGCCCCCGGCAAACGGTCCCGGCCCGCCGCCGCCCCTGCCGGCAGCACAGGAGGCCCGATGACTGCCACGCGTTACGGCCACCCGGACGGCCACGTCTTCTATCGCAAGATGGGCCGCAAGCGCCCCATGATCGCTCGCGGCGAGGGCATCTACCTCTACGACACCGGCGGCCAACGCTACCTCGACGGCTCCGGGGGTCCCCTGGTGGTCAACGTCGGACACGGGCGCGACGAGATCGTCGAGGCCATGCGCGAGCAGGCAGCCGAGGTGGCCTACGTCCACGCCACGATGTTCACCAGCGCGATCATCGAGCGCTACACAGAGGCGCTGGCGCCCCTGGTCCCACTCGACCACCCACGCTTCTACCTGCTCAGTAGCGGGTCCGAGGTCGTCGAAGCGGCCATCAAGCTGGCCCGCCAGATCCAGCAGGCTCGCGGCGAGATGAATCGCCACATCGTGATCAGCCGCTCACAAAGCTACCATGGTATGACGCTGGGAGCGCTTGGCGTCAGTGGCCGACCGGGTCTGCGTGCGCCCTACCTGAGCATGCTTCACGATGGTCCCCGTATCCTGCACCCCTACCCTTACCGCCGGCCGATGAGCGGTCAGGCGCTGGCCGACCGCCTGGAAGAGGCCATCCTCGCCAGCGGGCCGGCCAACGTGGCCGCGTTCATCGCCGAGCCGATAAGCGGCGCCGGCCTCGGAGCGATCGTGCCGCCAGACGATTACTGGCCACGCGTTCGCGACGTCTGCGATCGCCATGGCGTGCTCCTGATCGCGGACGAGGTGCTCGTCGGCATGGGTCGCACCGGGCGTTGGTGGGGCCTCGATCATTGGGATGTCCGGCCGGACATCCTGGTCACCTCCAAAGGGGTGGCCGGGGGATACTTCCCACTCGGCGTGGTGGCCGCCCGGCATGAGGATGTCGAGCTCGTGCGTGTCAGGCTGGGTGATTTT
>JBFGLK010000156.1:0-6942 GCA_041576195.1 Promineifilaceae bacterium (SeqCode) | reverse complement strand
GCAGCCGCGCGATGACCGCCGTCGCCGGGACGCCGAGCGCCACGGCGGCGAGGCCGGCGACGCTCGTACAGGCGACAAGCACCGGGAGGAGCGTTCGTAGGAGCCGGGCGCGCCGATCGTTGTTGACCGTGTCGGAAGCCAGGGGTTTCTGATCGAAGCTAGCCCTCATGGTCCAGACGCTCCTTTCGCGTTCGCCCCAATAGCATACCGTCAGCGGGCGCCGGTTCGGTCAGCCGCACCCAGGCGTGGCCCGGATCCAGAGCGCGCCCTAACTCGCGAACGGCCAACTGACAGGCCAGCGCGGACGTGCCGGCAGCGTGGATCGCCTGGCCAATCGCCGTCAGTTGCGCTTCCATACGGGCCTGTTGCTGAACTTCCTGGTGTATTTCGTCGTTGCGCAGGGCGACGGCCAACTGGCTGGCGATCGATTGCATCTGCGAGATGGTCGCTTCGTCAAAGGCGTTCGGGCTTCTGGATTGGAGATCGAGCACCCCAAGCAACCGATCGCCCAGCAATATGGGTACGGACAACTCGGAGCGGGTCTCCGCCAGGAGCGGGTAGCCCTGCCAACGGTCGTCGCGCCGCGTGTCGGCGGCCAGCGCCGGCGCACGCGTCGTGGCCGCCCGACCCGGCAGCCCCTGGCCCATGGTCAGGCCGGTATCCGGCCGGTGTCGCTGGTGGTTGGCCGGTGCCTCGCCCGTTTCCAGCACCAACCTGCCCGACGCGTAGCGGTAGAGAGCCACGTGATGGAAGGCAAACGCCTGCCGGATCTCGGCCGTCGCGCGTTGCACGAGCGCCGCGCGGCCAAGACGCGAGCCGGCCAGCCGGCTGATGGCGAAGGTGGCTTCAAGCGCGCGCGTGCGGTTGGAGACCCGGCTTTCCAGCAGCGCGCGCTCCTTCTCAAGGCGTGCAGAGAGATCGCCTGACTGCACGATGAGCTGCACGGTGCCGCGCTGGAGCCGGTAGATGGCGATGATGGCAACGCCGCTGGCAAGGGCATAGATGAAAATGCCGGCGACCAGGTCCAGGCCGGCGCCGCCGGCCACGTACTTCCGGCTGACGGTGACGACGCCGGTAAGAAGGAGTCCGGAGAGCACGACCAGGGCGACCGTCATCAGACCCAGCGCGGCCAGGCTCCAGCGCGTGCCGAAGAGCAGGTAGGTGAAGAGGACGAAGGCGAACATGGTGATGCCGGCATCCGACTCCAGGCCGAACAGAAGTGTGGAGCAGACGCCGAACAAGAACCAGACGAGCGCGAAGCTCGCGGCGCGCGCCGTGTAGCTCAGACGGCGGGCGAAGAAGACGATCAGCACCACGGCGTAGGCGCCGGTGAAAATGGCAATCTGCAGCCAATCGATGCGCGGCTGGCGAATCGCTCGGATAACGGCCGGGATGACGGTGACGAGCCCCAGCACGAGCGTGCCCGAGATCAGGAGGTCGAGGATGTTGGACCGTGTCCGCGCCAGAGCGGACTCGACGTCAGTGTCCAGGGTGACACGCGGTGCCGGCTCAATGCGCGGCAGCAGGTCGAGGAGACGCAGCCGCAGAAACTCCCAGGCGAAACAGAGCCCGGATACGGTGAATCCCACAGGTGTCAGGTCGAGGTAGCCCAGGGCATCCCCGGCGACCAGGCTGACGGCGTTGCCGGCAAAGGGGACAACGGCGCCGATGAGCATCAGGCCGGCCTGCTTGCGCATCACGCCCCTGGCGCGGCGGAAGAGCCCGACGAGGAGCGCGAGCCCGAGGCCGAGCATGGCGTAGGCGTAGACGGTGTGCAACCAGAAGAGGGGGAGGTAGGTGACCGTCACCGCGGCAAACGGCCCATCCGACCTCACGGTGGCGTCCCGCCAGACCCACTCGTGTGCCTCGTTCGTGACGGCGAGCAGCCCGATGAGCGCGGGCAGCAGGGCGGCTGCCAGAAGACGTTGCCGCGTGATCAGGCGCGCCCGCCCGGTGTAGATCAATGTAAAGCCCAGCCAGGCGACCGGCACGGCGACAATGCCCAGGTACTTGAGCTGGGCCATGAACAGCTTCAGGGAGCGCTCGACCGCCAGGACTTCCAGGCCGTAGACCAGCGCCCAAAAGGTAACGCTGGCCAGAAGGGCCAACAGCCAGTCGGCGCCGAGCGCGCGTCGCCGACGGACCAGGTAGGCGGTCAAGGTCCCGGTCAGCAGGGCGGCGCCCAGCACGGGCAACACGAGGGGCGTGAACTGCCAGGTGGTTGTCACGGCGCGCCGTCCTGACCCGGTGCCACGCGCACTCGAATCGACGCGCCGGGCAGCACGCGGCCCAGCTCCTCGGCGGCGACTCGCAACGCCTCAGACATCGTCGTCGTCCCGTCGATGCACCGGATGATGTGCAGCAGGGTTGCCTGGTGCCGTGCCTGCCGCGCGGTCGACTCCAGGCTGCGGACGCTGAACATGGCGGCGGCCACCTGATCGGCGATCGCCGCCAGCAACAGCGTTTCTTCCTGCGCGATGCCATCCAACCGGTCCTGCTGCACGTCCAGCACGCCCAGAACATTGCCATCGTGTACGAGGGGCACGGCGGACTCCGAGCGGGTGTCTGGGAGGAGTGGATTAGGCAGCCAGTTCGGCTCGCGCGTCACGTCGCCGGTGGCCACGATATCTCTGGTGAGGACGGACTGGCCGACGAGGCCCTGGTGCCGGCTGAGGCGATGACCCTTGCGCAATAGCTTGCTGCCGGCAGGGCCGGTGGCCCCGGTCAGGCGCAGCACCTCACCCTCGGGATCGAGCAGGTATACCTGGACAAAGTAGTAATCGAACGCATCGCGGATGATGCTGACGACGCCTTGCGCGAGCTCCGCAGGATCGCTAAGCGCCGCGATCTGCCGGCTGGCTTCGTTGCTCGCCCCCAGCAAACGGGCGCGCTCGGCCACGCGCTGCTCGAGAAGGCCGCGCTCCGCTTCAAGGCTGCGCGACAGGTCCTGCGCCACCCAGACGAGGCGGCGCATCTCGCGGCCGATGAAGGCCTGGGCGCCCAGTAGCAAAGCGCCGAGAACGGCGGCGCTGAGCCAGCCTGTCATGGCCGCCGTCGCCGAGCCGTCGGGAACATAGACGGGCGCCGGTAGGAACGAGCCGGCCAGGAGCGCTCGACCGCCAAATACAAGTAGCAACAAGCCGGCGCCGAGGGCGCCGATGGCTGTCGGCAGATCGAAAAGGACCAGGGCGAAGACCACGGCGGCGAAGAGGATGATGCCGGCATCCGCCTCCAAACCGTTGTAGAGCAAGGCGCGTAGCCCGACCACGTAGAGGCTGATGAGAAGGCCGCCGGCGCGGACGACGTAGGGCAAGCGCGCGAAAAACTTCAGAGCGAGGATGGCCCCGTAGCCGACGATCAGGACGGCACTGGCCGTCCCCAACCGGGCACGCTCGTTCAGCTCCTCGATGACGCCAAGCAGCACAACGATCGAACCAAGGACCAGGCTGCCGCTGAGCAGGAGCTCCAGGATCCGGGTGCGCAACTCGACCAGCGAAGCGTTCACGGCGGCGGCGCTGGCAACCTGAATCGTCGATTGGAGCTGGGGCAGCACGTCCAGGAGCTGGAGCCGGAACAGGCCCCAGGCGAAGAAGACGCTCGTGATGGTGAAGGCGATCGGGGTTAGGTCAAGCTCAGGCACCGGGCTGATGCCACTCAACGTGATGGCATTGCTCACGAAGGGTGCGGCGGCGCCGATGAGCATGGCCAGGGATTGGCGGCGAAGGACGCCCTGGCTACGCCAGAAGAGGCGACCCAGGACGACGGCCCCGACGAGCATGCACACGTAGGAGTAGCCCGTATGGACCCAGAACCAGGGCCCATAGACGAACTCGAGGAACGGAAAGCGGCCAGTCGTGACCAGCGATATGTCGGCCCAGAACAGCCCGTGCCGGGCGTTGGTCCAGATGATGGCCAGGGTCACCAGGGGAAAGAGGACCAGGAGCCAGAGCCGCCGGCTGCCGCTCCACGTGCCCGGGCCGGCGTATTCCAGCGCGAAGGCAAGCCAGATGACCGGGACGAAGACGATGACCAGGTATTTCGCGCGATTCAACACGAAGTTGAGATCCGCCGGCACCGTGGCCACTTCCGCCGCGTAGACGAAGCCCCAGATGGCCGCCGCGCTGACGAGGAGGAGTAGCAGGCGGGCGCCCCGAGCGGCCCGCCGGCGCCACACAAGAAGGCTCAGGCCCGCGGACAGGGTGGCAGCGGCGAATGTGAGAAGCGAGTCGGCGGATAACTGCCAGCTTTCCATGCGCGCGCGTGTGTCCCTTTGTGCCCGGCTCCAGTCCGGCCAGGTCGCTTGAGCACCGGGTGGGCCGCCGGCCACGAGGCCAGCATGCCCGGGCGGGCCGAATGACGCCCCGACTGGGAGGCGCCGCCGGCCGATCGCCATCTATAACAGATTATAGGCCCCCGGAGAGTGGAAGGGCATAGGTCATTTGGGGGGGGCAAGCGGACGAATGCCGCTCCCGGGCTGCCAGAAGCGGGCTATCCGTTACCCGGGAAGGCCAGACGAGCGTCGATCAGCTCGTTCACCGCGGCCGGATTGGCTTTGCCCCGCGTGGCCCGCATCACCTGGCCGACAAACCAGTCGCGCAGGCCGGTCTTGCCGGCGAGGTAGGCCGCGACCTGATCCGGGTTTTCGGCCAGTATCCGGTCCACGATGGGGGCCAGGGCGTCCCGGTCGGAAATCTGGTCCAGGCCCAGGCGGGCGACGATCGCCGCCGGCTCCCCGTCCCGTTCGAACATCTCGGCGAGCACGTCTCGGCCGGCGTTCTGGCTGATTTGGCCGGCGTCGACCAGGGCGATCAAGGCGACGAGCCGCCGCGGGGGGAAGGGCACCTGGTCGATGCGGAGCCGGCGCTCGTTGAGCAGGCTGAAGAGCTGGTTCGTCATCCAGTTGGCAACCTGGCGGGGGGCCCCGCCCGCGGCCACGGCCGCCTCGAACCAGTCGGCGACGGCGCGTTCGTCGACAAGGACGCGCGCCTCAGGCAGGCCCAGGCCGAGTGGGCCCGTATAGTGGGCCAGGCGCTCCGCCGGCAGTGCCGGCAGCGTGGCCTGGGCCCTGGCGATCCAGGCTTCAGGAATCACGAGTGCCGGCAAATCGGGCTCCGGGAAGTAGCGGTAATCCTCCGCCTCCTCCTTGACGCGCTGTGTAAACGTCACCCGCCGACCCTCGTCCCAGCCGCGCGTCTCTTGGCGCACCGGCTGGCCGGCCTCCAACAAGCCCACCTGTCGTTCGAACTCATATGCCGTGGCCGCCGCCAGGGCCCGGAAGCTGTTCAGGTTCTTGATCTCTGTGCGCGTGCCGAACGTAAGCTCGCCCTGGCGCCGCACGCTGATGTTGGGCTCAACCCGCAAAACGCCCTTCTCCATATCGCCGGAGTTGACGCCCAGGTAACGCAATATCTGGCGTAGCCGGACGGCATAGGCATAGACCTCGTCCGGCGTGCGCAGGTCGGGTTCGGAGACGATCTCGAGCAGCGGGACGCCGGAGCGGTTGAAGTCCAGGAGTGAGCGGCCGTCGCCGACGTGGGTGCTCTTGCCCGTGTCTTCCTCCATGTGCACGCGCCGGATGCCGATGCGCCGGGAGGTCCCGTCCTCGGCCTCGATGGCCAGCCAGCCGCCCGTGGCGAGCGGCAGCTCATACTGGCTGATCTGGTAGCCCTTAGGCAGGTCCGGATAGAAATAGCTCTTGCGGGCGAAGACGTTGTGCGGATGAATGGTGCCATTCAGCGCCAGGGCGACGCGCAGCGCGTGGTCGATCGCCTGCCGGTTGACGACCGGCAGCATGCCGGGCAAGCCCAGACAGACGGGACAGACCGCCGTGTTGGGCTCGGCTTCCACGCTGTCCACGACGCGGCAGCCGCAAAACATCTTGGAGGCGGTAAGCAACTCCGCGTGCACTTCGAGGCCGATGATCAGTTCGTACATGGATGAAAGGGGCGAGGTAATCGGCCGTGAGTTTGCGGGTCTGATGGTTGGTTTGCCTGCTTCGCGGCCACCCAACTGGCAAACCGTCCAACCAACTTCCCGAACTCCCAACTACCCATAACGCCGCATAAACCGCTCGATGCGCGCCAGCGCTTCTTCGATCTTCTCGTAGGCAGTGGCATAGGAGGCGCGCACGAAGCCGTTGCCGCTCGGGCCGAAGGCCTCGCCTGGCACGACGGCGACGCGCTCCTCGGCGAGTAGGCGATTGGCGAAGTCGTCGCTAGACATGCCGGTGCGGGCGACCGAGGGGAAGGCGTAGAAGGCGCCGCGCGGCTCGAAGCAGTCGAGGCCAAGCGTGTTGAAGCCGTCCACAATGAGGCGCCGGCGGCGATCATATTCCGCCTGCATGCGCGCGACGTGGGCAGTGCCCTCGGGCGTCAGGGCAGCCAGGGCAGCCATCTGGGCCGTGGTGGGTGCGGACATGATCGTGTATTGGTGGACCTTGCGCATCGCCGCCAGGAGCTCCCGACTGGCGCAGGCATAGCCGATGCGCCAGCCGGTCATGGCGTAGTTCTTGCTGAAACCGCCGAGCAAGATCGTGCGCTCGCTCATGTCCGATAGGCCGGCGACGCACGTATGGGGCACGCCGTAGACGAGCTGATCATAGATCTCGTCGGAGATGACCAGCAGGTCGTGGCGCGCGGCCACCGCGGCGATCTCGACCAGGATGGACCGTGTCATGACGGCGCCGGTGGGGTTGTTAGGATAACCGAGCAGGATCGCCTTGGTCCGCGGCGTGATCGCCGCTTCGATCGCCGCCGCGGTCACCTGGAAGTCGTTCGCCACCGACGTGGCCACGAAGATGGGTTCACCGCCGGCGAAGGAGACCTCGGGACCGTAGGAGACGAAGCAGGGCTCGGGGATGATCACTTCGTCGCCCGGGTCGATGACCGCGGTCATCGCCAGGTAGAGTGCTTCGCTCACGCCCACGGTGACGATGATCTGGTC
>JBFGLK010000155.1:0-6999 GCA_041576195.1 Promineifilaceae bacterium (SeqCode) | reverse complement strand
GAGGCAGTCGTCAAGAAAGCGCACCTGGACCTGCTCCCCCTCGTCGTGGATGGTGGTGCGGCGGGGGTCGTGCTCGACCAGGGTGAGCTGCTGCCCGGCGATCTCGACCTCGTACTCCACCATGCTGCCCATGTAGGCGGCCCGGCGGACCGTGCCCGTGACGTGCGACCCGCTCTCCGGGTTGATGAGGGCCATTTCCGGCCGGATGACGAGCGTCACCGGTTGGCCGGCGGGGATCGCCACGTCGGGCGCAATCACCGACAGCGTGCTCCCCAGGGCCTCCACGGAGACGCGGCCGTTATCGGCGGCCCCCCGCGCCACGCCGGGCACGAAGTTGGCCCGGCCGATGAAGTCGGCCACGAAGCGATTGCGCGGACGCCGGTAGATCTCCTGCGGCCCGCCGACCTGCTCGATCCGGCCGTGGTTCATCACCACAATGCGGTCCGACATGGTCATCGCCTCGGTCTGGTCGTGGGTGACGTAGACGCTAGTGATGCCGATCTGGTGCTGAATGCGCCGGATTTCGGTCCGCATCTGCTCGCGCAGCTTGGCGTCCAGGTTGGAGAGTGGCTCGTCGAGCAGCAGCACCTTGGGCTCCATGACGAGCGCCCGGGCCAGGGCCACCCGCTGCTGTTGCCCACCGGAGAGCTGCTCCGGCCGCCGGCTGCCAAATCCGGCCATCTCCACCAGGCCCAACACCCGCTCGACGCGCGCCTCGATCTCCGCCCGGGCCATCCGCTTGACGCGAAGCCCATAGGCGATGTTCTCGAAGACGGTCAGGTGGGGGAAGATGGCGTAGCTCTGGAAGACCATGGACATGTCGCGCCGGTGCGGCGGCAGGTCGTTGATGGCCCGGCCGTCCAGCCGGATGTCACCGGCCGTGGGAAACTCGAAGCCGGCGATCATGCGCAGCATGGTCGTCTTGCCGCAGCCCGACGGCCCCAGCAGGGTGACGAACTCCCCCTCTTCGATCTGCAGGCTGGCGTCGGCCACGGCCGTCACCTCGCCCACTCCGCCCCGGGCGGCAAAGACCTTGCGGACGTTTTCCAGGATCAGGTACATGCGCTTACGCTCCCAGCGAGAGGTCGACGTCCGTCCGGCCGCGCAGCACGCGGGTGGTGACCAGGTAGAGCACGCCGATGGCCACGAGCACGAGCGCGATGATCACCGTGGCGTAGGCGGCGGCGAAGCTGATGCCGCCCTGCTCCCACTCGCTCAGGATCGAGGCGGTGACAATGCGCCAGCGCGGGCTGACCAGGAAGATGATCGCCGACAGGCTGGTCATGTGCCGGGTAAAGCTGAAGATCAGGCCGGCCAGCAGCGCCGGCGTGATCAGGGGCAGGGTCACCTTGCGGAAGGTGACCTGGGCGTCCGCGCCCAGGCTATTGGAGGCCTCCTCGATGGAGGGGTCGATCTGCTGCAGGGCGGCCACGCCGGCGCGCACGGAGGCAGGCAGGCTGCGCACGGCGAAGGCGGCGATGATGATGTAGGGCGTGCCGATGATGGCCAGCGGCTCGCCGATGAAGGCCAGGGTACCGCCGAGGCCCAGCAGGAGCGTGGCCAGGGCCAGCCGCGTCCGGCCGGTCGCCCGCGTCAGCAGGGGCACGGCCAGGAACAGGTAGAGGATCATGAGGAGGGGCTGCGGCGCCTGGAAGAAGACGCGCAGGTAGTCGGCGAACTGGGTGACGGCGTTGCCCCAGAACGGGCTCTCCAGGGTCAGGCTGAAGCGGGCGATCGGCCGGGCCACGTAGATGATCAGGTCGGCCATCATCAAGTAGAGGCCCAGCCCGGCGGCCAGGAGCCAGCGCCGCCTTGGCCAGCCCCGGACCAGCAGAAACGCGGCGGCCCCCAGGTAAAGGCCGCCCAGCAAGTACATCAGGCCCGTTTCGGAGAGGGCGCCCTGGGTCAGGCGCAGGCCGGCGGCCAGCGTGGTGCCCAGGACCAGGACGAGCGTCTGGGCGCGGCGGTCATCGAACAGCGTGCGGACCATGAACAGCGCCAGGGTAGCGTAGAGCAGGACGACGACGAACCAGGGCGGGGTGACGAAGGAGATGATGAAGCCGATGCCCAGGATGGTGCCGGGAATGCCGGCACCCAGGTTGGAGCCGAAATCCAGCACGTCCTTGCCGCTGAACGCCTTGCGCACCACCAGGAAGGCGATAGCCATGCCCAACAGGCCGGCGATCGGGGTGGCCATGATGCTCAAAAAGGTCGTGTCCAGGATCGCCTCGATGCCCCGCCCCAGCATCAGGCGCCAGTGGGCCAGCGTCGGCGTGAAGTCGATGCCCCAGACCTGGCTGAAGGAGCCGACCACGATCGAGGCGTACATGATCACGATCAGGGCGGTGGTCAGGTAGGTGGCCAGGATGAACGACCAGCGGGTGACGGGCTCCTTGACCAGCAGGTGCCCGGCCGAGGGCTTGCCGGTCACCGAGATGTAGGAGCGCCGGCTGACGTAGTAGCGCTGGATCAGGAAGACGGCCAGGGTGGGTAACAAGAGGACCAGCGCCAGGCTGGACGCCTTCTGGTAGTCGAACTCCCCGGCCACGGCCAGGAAGATCTGGGCGGACAGGACGTCCACGTTGCCCGAGATCAGCAGCGGGTTCCCCAGGTCGGCCATCGACTCCACGAAGAGCAGCAGGAAGGAGCCGGCCAGGCCGGGGATGAGCAGCGGCAGGGTGATGGTGCGAAAGATGTGGAACTTGGATGCCCCCAGGCTGTGGGCCGCCTCCTCGATGGAGGGGTGCAACCGCTCCAGCATGGCCCGGATGATCAGGTAGGCCACGGAAAAGAAGGTGAGCACCTGGACGAAGACCAGGCCGTCGAGCCCATAGACGTCGTTGGCGCCCCGGGGAAAGCTCATGCCCAATAGCCGACGAGTGATCAGGCCGTTGCGGCCGAAGAGCAGGATGGTGGACATGGCGATGGCGAACGGGGGGGAGACGGTGGGCACCAGGGCCAGGATGTGGATCCAGCGCTTGCCGGGCGGGTTGCAGCGCACCATCGTATAGGCGAAGACGAAGCCCAGGGCGGTGCCGCCGGCGGCGGTCAGCACGCCAAGGACGATCGTGTTGCGGAAGGTGCGCCAGGCAACGGGGGCGTAGTAGGGATCGACGTAGCGGGCGAAGTAGGCGACGCTGAAGTCGCCGGCCCGGTCAAAGAAACCGCGCCCGACGACGCGGAGCACGGGGAAGAGGACGAAGACGGCGATGAAGATGCCGGCAACGAGCAGGCCGATGAAGAGGACAGGGTCGCGGGCGATGAGGGCGAACTCACGATAGCGGCGCACGAGGCTCTGGCGCCAGAAGGTTCGCCGGACGGTTGGTGCGGCCATGTCGGAACTCCTGAATCACGCGCGACCAGGGGACCGGGAAGCCCCCTGGCCGCGCGCCGGTTGACAGGCTTGGGCCCCCTACTCTTTCAGGTTGTCGACGCCCTGGATCTCGTTGGTGAAGCGATCGACGTTGGCCTTCTTCGTCTCGCCGGCCCAGACGAAGTCGTAGTTGATCAGGTTAACTTCCAGCAGCTCCGGATGCGACAGCTCGACGCCGCCGACGGTGGGCGCCTGGTAGGCCGTGTATTTCGGCCCCAGGGCCTGCGCCTCCGGGGTCAGCGCCCAATCGTACCACTTCTGGGCCGCGTCGAGGTGCTTGGCGCCGGCCACGATGGCCATGCCCCCGACCTCGTAACCGGTCCCTTCCTCCGGGAAGGACAGGACGAGCGGCAGGCCTTCTTCCATCCCGGCCACGATGTCGTGGGAGAAGACGATGCCCACCGCGGCCTCGCCGGCGCCGACGAACCTGGCCGGCGCGGCGCCACTCTTGGTGAACTGCAGCACCTGGTCGGCGTAATCCGTCAGGTACTCCCAGCCCGCTTCTTCACCCATCAGTTGCAGGACGGTGGCCATGGCCGTGTAGGACGTGCCGGAGGTCGACGGGTGGGCGACCATGATCTGGTCCTGGAACTCGGGGCGGAGCAGGTCGGCCCAGGAGGTGGGGGCCTCCACGCCCGGGTGGGCGGCCAGCCAGTCCGCGTTGGTGGCGAAGCCGAGCGAGCCGACGTAGATGCCCGACCACATGTTGTTCGGGTCGCGGTAGAGGTCCTGGCGCAGCAGGTTGCCGGCATTGGGCGATTCGTAAGCCTGGAACAGCTCCTCTTGCGCGCCGGCGATGTAGGTGTCGATGGGTCCGCCCCACATGATATCGAACTGCGGGTTGTCGCGTTCCGCCTCCAGGCGGGCGAGCGCCTCGCCGGTGGACATGCGCACGTAGTTCACGGTGATGCCAAATTCCGCCTCGAACTCCTGTTTCATACCCTCGCACCACACCTCCTGTGGCACGCAGAGCAGGTTTAACTCGGTGCTCTCCTGGGCGCCCTGACAGGCGGCGAGCAGGAGGGCGATAACAAGCCCCATGAGGCCAAGCAACGACGCTTTCTTGAGCGACATCGTCTTCTCCTTGCGTGATTGAATTGTCCGGACGATCGGGTTGAATGGTCTGGCCAACGCGAATTCTCCGCTGCGGTCTCGTGCCTCGATGGCGGCGCGCGGCCGGCCGAGGCGACCTGGCGGGCGCCGGGAGAGCCGGGGGCTCCCGCCGGCTGGGTTGTCCGATTCTATGCCCGAAAGACGGGGGAGACAAGCGCCCGCGTTGCCCGCGCTCCCGCGCCCCCCTATACTGTCAGCGTCGGTGAACCCGAGAAAGGCCTTGCCACGCCTTGCCGGCATGCCGCGGGCGGCCGCCGCGGCGAGACACCGCCAAGGAGGCCCCATGGACCTGAAGACGATCATCATCTCCCAGTACCATGCCGCGCTGGAGATGTTGCGCCTGGCCATCGCCCGCTGCCCGGACGATCTCTGGCTTGACGAGAACTATGCGAATCGATTCTGGCATGTGGCCTACCACGCCCTCTTCTACACCCACCTCTACCTGCAACCGCAAGAGGAGGATTTCTCGCCCTGGGAAAAGCACCGCGAGCGGTACAATTACATGGGCCCCACCCCCTGGCCTCCGCATGAGAAGCCCGTCGCCGACGTCCCCTACACGCGGGACGAGATCCTGGCTTACCTGGACCACTGCCGGCAAGAGGTCGAGGCCCGGGTGCCCGGCCTCGACCTGCATGGCCCCTCCGGCTTCTCTTGGATTCCCCTGAGCAAGGTGGAATTGCAGTTCTACAGTATCCGCCACCTGCAGCAGCACGCCGGCGAGCTATGCGAAAGACTGGGCGTCGCCGCCGGCGTCGACGTCCCCTGGGTCGGCCACGGCCCGGCCGCCGACTGACCCGGCGGGCGGGCGCCGGCCCGTTTCCCGATCCCCCGCGGCCGGTCTCGCGGTATACTATACGGGGAGGCCCGACGCCACCCCTTCAGGCGCGGCCCCGACAGACCGACTGAGCCATTACGCCGGGCCCGACGCCGTCGCGCCCGGATAATCAAAGGAGCACCCATGGACAAACAGACCCTGATCGATCACCTGAATGAAGACCTGGCTGGCGAGCTCGGCGCCATCATTCAGTACCTGACCTACGCCGCTAAGGCCACCGGCCCCTACCGACCACAGCTGGCCGCGTTCTTCGCGGAGGAGATCGTCGACGAGCAACTACACGCCCAGTTCCTGGCCAACAAGATCGTGGCCCTGGGCGGCGAGCCGACGACGACGCCGCGGCCGGTCCCGACGGCCAACACCAATCAGGAGATGTTGGTAGCGGTGCTGGCCGCCGAGCGCCAGGCCACGGCCGACTACACCCAGCGCGCCCGCGAGGCCGATGAATACGGCGACAAGGGGCTGGCGGTGCAGCTGGAAGACATGGTGCGTGACGAGAGCGGGCATTCCGAAGAGACGGAGCGCATACTCCGCGACTGGCCGCTCTAAACCACCTCCGCCCCCCTGACCCCGCGGGTCAGCCACACCCGCGGGGTCCCGGGGGCACAACCAGCTGCGTCCCCACGCCCCATCCCCCGACCTCCCCTCAAACGCTGCGGGCTGCGCCCATCGCCCGCATTCCTGGAGAATACATGAAACCGAACACCGTTTATGAGGACGGTACCTATCTTGAGAACAACCCAACCTGGCATGAGGAGAACTCCGCATGGAAGGCCAGGCAGATTCTCAGGATTCTCGAGAGAAACGGCATCAGCCCGTCTACCGTGGCGGAGGTAGGCTGTGGGGCCGGCGGTATATTGGTCAGTCTGGCAAACGTCTTTGGTCCAGATGTCCAGTTCTCAGGGTATGAGATCTCCCCGCAGGCACTGGCGCTGTGCAAAGACAAGGAAAAGCCGAACCTCCATTTCTTTCTTCAGGACTTACTTGCCGAGAGCACAGTTTCATTTGACGTGCTTCTAGCCATCGATGTCATCGAGCACGTTGAGGATTGCTTCGGATTTCTCCGCAGAGTTCGCGCAAGAGGCCGCTACAAAGTGTTTCATATTCCGCTCGACCTGTCGGTGCAAATGGTTCTGCGCAGTTCACCCCTCTTAAGAGTCAGAGAAAAGGTCGGTCACATTCATTACTTCACCAAGGAAACTGCTCTCGCCACCCTGAGGGATACCGGCCATGAGATTGTAGACCATTTCTATACGAGACCCTCTCTGGAGCGCCCGAACCTTGGGTGGAGGGTAAACCTCTTAAGACTGCCCAGGAAGCTGCTTTTCTCCCTTCACCCGGATCTGACGGTGCGGATACTTGGAGGCTTCTCACTGCTGGCACTTACCAGGTAATTGACTTGCCGGCCGGTCGCCCCTGGACACCACCACTGCCCCGATGCCCCAATCCGCAATTCGCGATCCGCATTCGGCCGCCGGCCTGAATTGCACCCAAATTGCAGCCCGCCTGCACAACTTCTGCAGGTTCTCCCCCTACACTGAAAGGGTGAGCGTCCGCGCCAACCAGCGTCCGCGGGTGCCGAGGAGAACTGCATGCAAAACACCGCCATCCACCCGGAGGCGCAAACCCAGCCCGGGACCCGCGGCGAGAGCGGGACCCGCCGTGCCCCCATCCCCCT
>JBFGLK010000154.1:0-7042 GCA_041576195.1 Promineifilaceae bacterium (SeqCode) | reverse complement strand
GCCGCCGGACTGGATGCCGATGTCGTCGGCCGCGATCCCGGCCACGTAGAGGCGCTCGATGCCCGGGTCCAGGGGCAGCGCGCCGCCGTCGTTCTTGAGCAGCACCACGGACCGGGCGACCGCCTCGCGGGCCACGGCCCGGTGTTCGGCGGAGCCGACCGACGGCAGCAGCGCCTCCTGGGCAAACGGGCGCTCGAAGAGGCCGAGCTCGAACTTGACCGTCAGGATGCGCCGCACGGCGTCGTCGACGCGATCCAGGGAGATGTCGCCCGCCTCGACCGCCTCGGTCATGATGCTGATGAAGCGATCGGCGTCGTTGGGCACCATGTTCATGTCGATGCCGGCATGGATGGCGGCGACCACGGCCAGGTAGTAGCTGGGAGAGACCTCGTCGATGCCGGCCCAGTCCGAGACGACGAAGCCGCTGAAGCCCAGCTCGCCCTTGAGCACATCCGTGATCAGATAGCGGTGGCCGTGCATCTTCAGCCCATCCCAGCTGGAATACGAGATCATGACGCTCCGGGCGCCGGCCTCGAGCGCCGCGAGGTAGGGCGGCAGGTGCACCGCCCGCAACGTGGCCTCGTCGACGTCGGTCGACCCGCGGTCGATCACGTAATCGCGCGCCTTCGAGCTGCCCCACGTCGTGCCGCCGTCGCCCACGTAGTGCTTGGGCGTGGCCAGGGCCGTCCGCGGGTCGGCCAGGTCATCCCCTTGCAGACCGCGCAGAAAGGCGGTGCCCAGCCGGGTCACGAGCGCCGTCTCCTCGCCATACGCCTCGTAGGTCCGGCCCCAGCGAATGTCCTGGGGCACGGCCAGCACCGGGGCGTAGTTCCAATAGATGCCGGTGGCCGCCATCTCGGCGGCGGTGATTTGGCCGATCCGCGTCATCAGCTCGGGATCGTCGGCGGCGCCGAGGCCGACGTTGTGGGGGAAGATGACCGCGCCGGCGACGTTGTTGTGCCCGTGGACGGCGTCCACGCCGTAGATCAGGGGGATGGCCAGGCGGGTGGCCAGCGCCGCTTCCTGGAAGCCGTCTACCATGGCCGCCCAGGCCTCCGGCGTGTTCGGCACTGGGTAGCCGCCCCCGCCGCTGAGCAGGCCGCCCAGGGTCAGCGCCGTGACCCTCTCCGCGCTGGCGCTGTCCTTCTGGATCAGGGTCATCTGGCCGATCTTCTCCGCCAGGCTCATACGGGCCAGCAGATCGTCGACGCGCTCGGCGACGGGCAGGTCCGGGTTCTTGTAGGGGGCGTCCGCCGGCGCCGGGGGGATGGTGGGCGCGGGCGTCGGCACGATGCGGGCCACGCTGCTCTGCCCGATCTCGAAGAAGACCAGCTCGCCAAAGACGCCGGGGTTCTGGTAGGAGGTGTCACCTGTGTCGAAGACCGACCAGATGAGCTTGGTGTCCCGGTCGCCCTGAGACGCCCCGTTCAGGTGCACCTGGAAGCCGATGACCTGACCATGTTGGAGCGGGATCGCCCAGACGTCGTTTTGCAGGGGAACGGCCACCTCGACCGCGTAGCCGGCCGCGGTGCGCTGGGCGGCGATCCGGGCGTCGGCGGTCTCCCCGCGCACGCCACTGACGACCGCCTCCGCGGGCGTCCGGTCGGCGCTCAGCGCCGGCACGGTGATCTGGGCCACGCCGTCGACATAGCGGCCGAGCGACAGATCCCCGGTCGCGTTGACGTAGAACTCGACCGAGTCCTCGTTCCAGTACTCGCTGCCATGCTCCCCGCTGATGATGTTGTCGTCCGTCACGTCGCCCATGAAGTAGAGGAAGCCGGCATCCGCGGCGGCGGCGAAGGTGACGGCGGGCCGGTCCCCGCCGGGCGCCGCCCCCGCCGGAATCGTCACCTGCGGCACGCCGGCCCAGTCGTCGAGGGCCCCGTCGAGGGTGATCGTCAGGGGAAAGGGGGCGTAGTAGATCTCCCCGGAGACGCCCGCCGGTGCCAGGGCGGCGACCTCGGCCATCTCGGCGACAGCAGGCGTCGCTTCGGGCGCTGTCTGAGGCGTCGCTTCCGTCACCGCTGGAGACGTTGCTTCGGGCGCCGGTTGGGGCGCGGCCTGCCGGCAGGCGCTAAGAGCGAGAGCCAGAGTGAGAGCGAGAGCGAGTTGGCGGGTGAGTGAAGGCATAGGGTTAGATCTTTTTGACGTCGTGATGGCTACTTTCGCGGACGCCGGCCGGAGAGATCTCGATGAACTCGGCGTTTGCCCACAGCGCCTCGATCGTGCGGGCGCCGCCGTAGCTCAGGCCGGAGCGCAGCCCGCCGACCAGCTGGTACACGATCTCGTGAATGTGCCCGCGGTAGGGCACGACCGCCTCCACCCCTTCCGGCACCACCTTGTCCCAATCTTGCTGGCTCTCGGCGCTCTCATCGACCTCCGGCCGGTCTGCCTGTTCGGCCGCCTGGCGGCCCATCGTCGCCCCGAGCGAGGCCATGCCGCGCACGACCTTGACCTTCTGGCCGTCGCGCAGCACGGGCGCGCCCGGCGCCTCCTCGCTGCCGGCAAACAGGCCGCCGATCATGACGGTGCTCGCGCCCGCCGCCAGCGCCTTGACCAGGTCGCCCGAGCTGCGGATGCCCCCGTCGGCGATGATGGGCACCGGCCGGCCGACGTCGGCGACGCCGGCGACCGCGTCGGCGATGGCCGTCAGCTGGGGCACGCCGAAGCCGGTCACGACGCGGGTGGTGCAGATCGAGCCGGGGCCAATGCCCACCTTGATGGCGTCCGCGCCGGCCTCGGCCAGCTCGCGGGCGCCCGTTCGCGTGGCCACGTTGCCGGCCACGATCTCGGCTTCCGGGTACGCCCGGCGCAGGGCGACGATCATCTCCAGGCAATGGTCGGCGTGGCCGTGGGCGATGTCCAGGACGAGCAGGTCGGTCCCGGCGGCGAGCAACGCCTCGGCGCGGTCCATCTCCCCGGCGCCGACGCCGATGGCCGCGCCCACTCGGAGCCGGCCGCGCTCGTCCTTGGTCGCCAGGGGGTGGCGTTGCGTCTTGACGACGTCCTGGGCCGTGATCAGGCCGACCAGGTTGCCGGCATCGTCGATCAGCGGCAGCTTCTCCAGGCGATGCTCGTAGAGCAAGGCCCGGGCCTCCTCGACGGTGACGTCCGGCCCGGCGCTGATCAGCGCGTCCGGTCGGGTCATGACCGCGCTGACGGGCGCCTGCTCATCGGGCGCCAGGAAGATGTCCCGCTGGGTGATCAGGCCGACCAACCGGCCCCGATCGCCGGTGACGATGAGGCCGCCGACTTCGTGCTGACGCATCGCTGCGCCCGCTTCGGCCAGCGTCGCATCCCGCCCGATCGTGTAGGGATCGGCAACCACGAATCCTTCTGCCCGTTTCACGCGCTCGACGTGGCGCGCCTGCAGGATCGGGGGCATGAAGCGGTGAATGACGCCGATGCCCCCCACCCGCGCCATGGCGATGGCCATGGCCGCCTCCGTCACGGTGTCCATATTGGCGCTGATGATGGGCACGTGCAGGCGGATGCGCGGCGTGAGCTGGCTGGACGTGTCCACGTCCTGCCGAGAGCGCAGCGGGGAGCGGCGCGGGACCAGGAGCACGTCGTCGAAGGTCAGGCCCTTTTTCTGGCGAACGTTCATGTTGGCACCTCCGGGAGGCCTGGCTCCTCCGAGGGGTGCGGCGCCTCCGGGAGGGCCAGGTCCACGTCGATTATACCGACTTCCCCGGAGCGGATCAGCGCCGCGTAGGGCGGGCCGACGACCGGGCCGGCCAGCGACACCGTCTGGCCGTCGGCCAGGCGGAGCCGGTAGCGCGCCGGTCGCGGCCCCGAGCCCACGGTGTCCTGCCGCGAGGGATTGTGGTAGGTGATCGTGGTCTGGCCCAGGAAGGTGAAGCGGACCGTGCCCTCGGCGGTGAACAGCCAGCCCGGCAGGGCCGGCTCCAGCTGGAGGCAGAGGGCGCCGTCCTGAAGGCGAAAGGGCCGCGGGCCGGCCATCATGTGGCTCCACAGGCTGAGGAACTCGGCGGTCGAGCCGCTCAGCCGGGCGACGAAGCCGGCCCCGTGCAGCGAGCGATCGGGGTGGGCGCTACTGACGAGGAAGGAGCTATTTTCCAGCGGACTGCGCCCATACTGCGCCGGATCGCGAAACGGGATGAGGCCGTCGCGCAAGGCGGCGAAGAAGGCATCGTGCAGCCCGGCCCGGAGCAGCGCCAGCAGGTATTTGTAGGCCATGTGCAGCCAGATCGACTCGTTCTCCAGCCAGCCGGGCGTAAAGGCCCGGGCCCGGCCGATCTCGTGGGACTCGCCAGCCAGCGACGCGTTGACTTTGACCATCTTGAGGGGACGGTCGTACAGGTCACTGTTCCACACACCGTCGTGGATCGCGCGGGCCGCCGACGTGTCCGGCGCGATCTTGAGGGCATGCACTGCCCCTTCCAGAAAGAGCGGCAGGGGCTCGGGGCGAAAGCCGGTGACCCGCACATGGGGCCGGCCTCGTTCGTCCACGAGCGGCTTGCCGTCGTCGTCTTCAAGTATCTCGTAGCCCGTCGCCTCGAAACGGAAGTAGGTGATGGGCACGGTCTCATGAAAGGCGCGCGCCCGGGCGATGCCGGCGTCCACTTTCTCCAGAAACTGAGCCAGGATCTCCGCCAGGTCTTCCAGGCGCAGGCGCTCCTCACGCCCGTCGAAGCCGGGAAACACGTCGTCCCGGTAGCGCTCCAGAGCCGAGCTGACAGCGTCCCAATAGTAGAAGTCGCGTCGCTCGTGGGTGGAGCGCTGATAGTTGTGCAGGTGCGTCGCCACGGTGTAGAGCAGCCCGTGAAGCTCGGTAGGCAGGCGCATGGTGTGGCGCCCGCGGGCCTCCACGGCCGCCAGCAGGAAGGCCAGCAAGCGGCGCAGCTCGTAGGTCTCGTTCATGGCTGAGCCAAACAGCCCCGGCAGGCCGTTGAGGGCGTCGTACCAGCCGGGCTTGCCCGCCTCCATGCTCACGCCCATCCCCGCTGGATCCAGAGCGGCAAAGCGGGTCGTGGCAAGCAGGAGCAACTTGACGAAGAGGCTCGTCTGGGCGATCGGACCGCGCCCGTGACCGGCACGGACCCAGTGGGCGCGCTCCGGCCGGGCGGCGATCTGGGCCGCCTTGGCCTCGTCCTCGACCACGCCGCCATACTGGCGTGGGCCGCGCTCGGTGAGCACCGTCTTGCGGCTCCGGGGGAGGACGCGGGCGGGGCTGTCATAGAAGGGCAGGTCGCCCTTTTCCCAGAGCAGTTCGGCCTCGCGCTCTGGATAGACGGCCAGATATGCCTCGATCAGGTCCAGGTTGTAGGTCCAATGATCGATCCAGAACCCTTCGCCATGTGCGGCCTGCAACGTCGGCTCGCTTTCGGTCAGCACCCGGTTCAGGAACGCTTCGGGCGTCCGATCGAGGGCGATCTGGTGGTCGGCGATACGCCGCAGCAGGCCGCCGGGCGTGAAGGGACCGGCGAGCAGCTCGGCCAGGGCGTCCGCCGGCTCCGCGTGGTCTAACAGACTGGCGCGACGCGCCTCGGGCACCTTGAAGGTGGTCCCCTGCACCACCAGAGGGTTGTACCCGTCCGCCTGAATCAAGCTCATAAAGACACGCACGTTGTGGTCGCCCACTGCGGGCCGAAGCAGGACGTCGCAGCGCCGATTCTGGTTGATGTCGCGGTAGTTGCCGTTGCCCTGGGAATAGGGCTCGGCGGCCAGGAAGAAGTCGTTGTAGTCCCGCTCGATGTCGCCGTGCTTGCGGGAGTAGATGTGATATACGACGCGATCGGCGCCGCTCCCGAGGAGAACGGGCCAGCCGCCGCGCAGCACGTTGTCTAGGAACGTCTGCCGGCAGTAAGCGTCGAAGCGTGGGGAGCGCGTGCGCGTGGCCACCGTGTCGGTCAGGTCCTCGGCCAGGGCGCGCGCCGCGGCCAACCAGCCGGTGAAGGTGGCCGGCCGGGCCAGCCGTTCCCGGTGGGCGTCCAGAAGCTCGCGGCTGCCGGCATGGCCGACCAGGCTGTAGAGCGTGAGCGTGGCGCCGGGCGCCAGGACGGCCTCCGCCGCGGCGAAGGCGCACGGCGTCCGCCCGCTCGTGATCTGGGGCGCCGCCAGCAGCTCAGCCAGGGAGGCGTCGGCGAAGCGCGTCGGTCGATCCATGACCGTGTTGTGGG
Organism: Promineifilaceae bacterium (SeqCode); assembly: GCA_041576195.1. GTDB lineage: Bacteria > Chloroflexota > Anaerolineae > Promineifilales > Promineifilaceae > JAGVTM01. Next base: position 899 of record JBFGLK010000154.1, on the reverse strand, counting down.
CGAAGACCAGGACAGGATCGACCACGATCGGCAGCGCCCGGCCCGTCTCATCATAGGCCAGGACGAAGTGCCCGGCCTCGATCGCCGCCACTTCCGCCGTGTCGGCGGCGCTGGCCAGCAACCGGAAGGTCGGGGCGCCCGTCTCCAGGTCGAAGACGGCCATCCAGGCCTCCAGCGTGCGGCCGATCGCCTTCAGCCCCCAGTTGTCCACGCCGTAGGGCTGGAGGCGAGCCAGGCCGTCCAGGACGGACAGGGTTAACTGGTCGTCACCGTCGTTGGTGAGGGTGACGCGGCGGGCCAGGGCGGCGAACGGCTCGCCCGGCACGACGAAGCTGAGCACGCGCGTGGTCAGCCCGTGCCGCGGGCTCTTCGCGGTCAGCTCCAGCTCGTTCATGCCGATGGCCATGCGCTGGGGCTCGGCCGCCTCCGCGGGCGAAAAGGGCTCGTAGAGCGCCTCCTGGTCCCCGCGGCGGAGCTTGAGGAAGGTGCGAAAGCCGGTGAGCGGCGTCTGTTGGTACGCCTTGTTCGCCGGCTCGAACTCCATGATTGGGTTGTCTTTGTTCTCGATGCCGAAGCTGGCGATCGCCTGGCCCCGGTTGACCGTGAAGACCCACAGCGGTCGTCCCAGCGGACCGGCGATACCCGGCAGGAAACTGCTGAAAGGCCGGGCGCGATGGTAATCCGGGATGATGTAACGACCGGCGTCGTCGAAGCCGTCTTGGGTCACGAGGGGCTCCTGTTGGAGCGCAACCTGCTGCGCCCCTACGATTGGTCGCCGTAGGGGCGCAACAGATGGCGCGTGCCCGATGATCAGTGAGCGGAGTTCGACGTCACCGACCGGCCACGTCGAACGAGATCGGGTCCGGCCCGGGCAGGGCGGACCATCCCTCCTCTGCCGG
>JBFGLK010000153.1:0-7145 GCA_041576195.1 Promineifilaceae bacterium (SeqCode) | reverse complement strand
GTCCCGCAGGTCCCAGACGTCCTGGAGCGTGGGCAGGATCCGCATGCGCTCGCGCTTTACGAACAGGCGGTAGGCCGACGTGAACAGGTGATAGACCGAGCCGACCACCAGGATGAACGCCGCGTAGCGGTGGATGATGCGCACGGTCTCGATGCCGCCCATCAGCTCGATCAGGTTGACGGAGAACGGCACCGTGGCGAATTTCTGGGGCAGGCCGGTGACGGTCAGCACGGTAAAGCTGACCATCAAGACGGCGTGCTCGATACGCGCCCCCAGGCGGAAGCGCGGGTAGAGCGTTTGCTGCTCGATCATTCGCTGTCACTCCGTAGCGCTCGCCGTGTGCGGGTGCGCACGCGGCGGTAAATGTCGGTCGACACGACGATGGCGAAGAAGCCGACCGTCAGCGGGATCACGATCTGGTAGAAGAGGTTGACCAAATAGACGATGGGATTGTGCTCCAGCGACGGCTCGAAGTGGCTGGTCCAGGAGTCGGAGAAGGCCTGAGAGGCGTCCGGGTGGCACTGCCGGCACGTCTCCAGGAGGTTGGCCTTGATGCCGGCATCGGGGTCTTGCGGGTCCAGAATCTTGTGCACCCCATGGCAGTCGTAGCAAACCGCCTTGTTCGTCTCGGCATTCGGATCCTGGTGCTCAAACAGCGTCACCGTGGTGCCGTGGAAATCGGCGACGTAGGTGGAAAAGACGTCGGTCGAGATGTCATAGCGGGCCATCAGCTCCTCGTCGGCGTGGCAGCCGGCGCAGAGCTCGGGCGACCGAATGCGAAACAGGTTCGTGCGCGGATCCTGGATGTCGTGTACGCCGTGGCACTCGACGCAGGAAGGCACGTCCAGGTTGCCCCCTTCGATGAGCGCGGCGCCATGCACGCTCTGCCGATACTCCTGGTAGATGGTCGCGTGACACTCGGAGCAGGTCGCCGAGATGCGCGAGCGCGGCTCGTCGGGGACCGGCGTGTCGTGCGCCCCATGGCAATCGGTGCAGACGGCGGCCTCGGCGATGCCTTCGGCGCGGGCACGATCGTGCGTGCTGTTTTGCGTGCGCTCGTAGAAGCGCTGGTGGCAATCGGCGCAGAGAGTATAGCGATTCAGCGAGTATTCGCGGTAACTCTCGGCGGCCGTCTCCGGATGGGGGAAGGCGTAGTCGCCATGGCAGTCACTGCACTCCAGAGCGCGCCAGGCGTTCTCGGCGCCGTGGACCGACGCGTGGAGCCTCGCGGCGTTGATCGTCAGGGACACCTCGTCACCGTTGGGGAAGGTCTTCGTCAGGCCGGGCTGGCCATGGCAGGCCAGGCAGTAGGCGGAGTCCTCCTGCTCGGCGAAGAGGCCGTCGCGCACCGTGACCGCCAGCCGTTCTTGCTCCTCGACCTCGTGGCAGGCCAGACAGGCCTCCACCGCCGCCGGGTCGTCCCAGGCCGCCGCCGGCTGCACCTCATGGCCCGTGTGGCAGTCCACACAGAGCACGGGCCGGTCGGACTCGGGGCCCGGATGGCTGGTCAGGTGGGGCTGGACGTGGCAGCGGGTGCACGTCTCGGACTGCTGGGACTGGTAGGCCCGCACCGAGACGGCGAACGGGGGGGCGTGCGGCACGCGATAGTTGTTCGCCGGCTGGTGGCATCCGGTGCAGGTGAGCGCGGCGCCCGGCTGCCCGTGTACTGACGCGTCCAACGCCGCCAGGTCCACGCGTGCCGGCAGGCGCTGGCCGGAGGGAAACTCGATCTCGCCGTCGGTATCGTCGTGGCATAGCCGGCAGGCGAGGTCGGGGCGGGCGCCGTGATCGCCCGCCATCGGGGTCATATCCGCCTGCTGGGCCAGCGTCTTGGCGCCGGCCGGTGCCGGCAGGAACAACGCCAGGAGCAGGCCCGCCAGAATCAGCAGACCGATCAAAAGGCGACGGCCGATGGGGTGTGGGTGCGTTGAATCAATAAGTCGCATCGGTCGAGCGTTACAGGCCGGCTATGGCGTCGGCGTCTCGGCGGCTCCGGCTTCGGTTTCCGCCGGCGGCGGGGCCACGGGGGCCGGCGTGTGGTAGCCCACGGCGCCGGCGACCAGCTCCTCGTCGGTGCGCGAGTTGGCGATGCCCCCGTCGACGTGGCAGCTGCGACAGGCGAAGTCGAGCGAGATCTGGGAGAGCGCCGTCGAGCCATCCTCGGAGAACTGGCCCACCTGTCGCGGATCGATGCCCATCATGTGGGTGCGGATATCGCCGGTAAACCGCTCGACGTCGCCGACGGCGCTCTTGGAAATGCGCGGCATGTGGCAGTCGATGCAATCGACGTTCAGTCGCGCGTGGCGATCGTTGTTCTGTACCTGGGCCTGGGCGAAGTGGCAATTCTCGCAGGTCGTGCGCGTGGTCTGCTGGCCGGTCTGCCGCAGCTGCACGACGCCGCTATGCGGGTCATGGCAAATCACGCAGTCGACGACGACGTGCTTGCTCTGGAACAACTCCTCATATTGCTCGTGGTGCTGGATGAAACCGCCGCTGGCGTTGACCGCCTCCACGCTGCCCCGGCGATGGCAGTCGCCACAGGCGGCCCCGTCGCGGTCGATGCGGAGGGGCACCGTCATCGGGTTGGCCGCGTGCTGGCTGCCGGCACCATGGCACTCCTCGCACTTGATGCCAGGCTCTGACCAGGTGCCAATCAGCCCGGGTAGCCCGTCCTGGTTGCCGATCGGTGAGTAGCCGGTGGTGTGGCAGGAGCCACAGTCGTAGGGTTTCTCCTTGCCAGCGTTGTATGGCACCCAGTCACCACCCAAATCGATCTCGGCGTTGTACAGGTTGTACTGTGTGGTCGCATCGGCATCGCCGGTGATAATGAAGCCGTCGTGGCCGATGAACCGGGCCTTCCAGTTGTAGCCGCCGATCACATAGGCGATGTCGTCCCAGGCGAAGCCTTCCGGCGGGGAGGGCACTTCAGTGAATGGGTAGTTCGGCGGCTGCCCGTCGACCACGGGGTTCAGCTTCCAATTGTGACCACTCCGGGCGAAGACGTCGTAGATCTCCTGGTGGCACTCGGCACAGGCCTCGGCGCCAATGAACTGGGGCGGGGCATAGCTCAGGCCGTCGGCACCCGGTGGGCCCGCCAGGCCAGGATCGCCCTTGGGCCCGGCCGGGCCGGGAAGGCCCTGGGGCCCCTCCGGTCCAGGCGGCCCCATCTCCCCCTCGCCGCCACAGGCCGCGAGAAGCCCGGCAGCCAGCAGGAGCCAGAACCACCGTGTGAAGCGTCGTGTCATGCCAAGCCTCCGTGTGCCGCGCCGAACGAAGGCGCGCGGGACGGCCCAGATCCGCCTGAGCCCCTCCCAGTATTCAGGGCTGTAATGTTGTTCACCACTCATGTGTTCGCAGATAGCCAACGCCAACCATCGTGACGGCCAGCGCGTCATGCCTGCAAGTATAAATCGCCGCCCTAGGGTCAACTAGTGACAGATGTCACAATCACCTGGTGACGAACTGGACCGCCTCCGGGACGCTTGTGCCGGCCGATTGATTCGCGACGCGCGCATTTTACCATCGGGGCCGCCCCGGCCACAAGCCCCCTGCTTCTGTGGGGCGCTTCGCCTGAATCGCCAGTCCTCGCCGCTGCTACCCACGCGATCTGGCAAATCGCGCCACGTCCGACAGCCGCGCGCCCCCATTTTCCCCACCCAGGCCCGTATGCTACAATCCTCCCCAGAGGACGACCCTATGGATCACGACGCGATCGCCGAACGCCTGGATGCCGCCCGAGAACGCCTCCTGGTCGCCCTGGAGGCGCTGCCAGACGAGGCCCTTCTGCAGCCGGGCGTCGTCGGATCCTGGTCGGTGCGCGACGTCCTGGTGCATCTGACGGTCTGGGAAGCTGAGATCGTCACCGCCCTTCTCCACCTCGACCAGGGCAAGGCGCCGGAGCGGCTGCTGCGCGCCCTGGCCGACCGCGACGCCTACAATGTGGCCCGTCATGAAGAGAATCTCGGGCGCAGCCTGGACGCCATCTTCGCGGACCTGCAAGGGACACGCTTTCACCTCGAGGGCTGGCTTGAGTCGTTCAGCCGTCGCGATCTGACCTGGCCCGAACGCTACCGCGTGCTGCAGGGCACGCCGCTCTGGCGCCTTATCGCCGAGGCCAGCTTCGCCCACGAGGAGAAGCATCTGCCGGCTATCGAGGCCTTTGCCGCCGCCTGGCAGTCGCGGCGTGTCGACCTGAGCAGTATCGAGATAAGCGAACCATGAGCGATAGCCCGAGCCTGACGATGGCGAAAGACGCCTACGAGGCCGCCCACCAGGCCGCCGTCGTGGTCGACCGCAGTGCCCTGGGCGTGCTGACGTTCCACGGCGCCTCCCGTCTCGACCTGATCCACCGGATGTCCACCCAGGCCGTGCGCGACCTGGCCCCCGGCACCGGCGCGGCCACGGTGCTCACCACCGACATCGGCCGCGTTGTGGACCGCCTGATCCTGTACGCCGGCGATGACGCCGTCACGGCATTGACCGGAGAGGGCAACGGCGCCAACGTTGCCCGCTATCTGCTGCGCTTCGTCTTCTTCAACGACGACTTCGTCTCGCGCGAGCGTGAGGCGGCGATCCTGGGCGTCTATGGGCGTCAGGCGACCTCCCTGCTGCGCGCGGCCTACGGCGTCGAGGTGGCGCTGCCGCGGCATCACTGGCAACCGGCGCGGTTGGCTGGCATCGACCACACTATACACGCGGCCGACCCGGTCGCAGGAGACGGCTTCTTGTTGATTTGCGAAGCGGCGGAGCGGGAGGCGCTGTGGGCGGCGCTCGTCGCTGCCGGCATCCACCCGGCCGACGAGCCGACGTTCGACTACCTGCGCATCGAGTCCGCCGTGCCCCGCTTCGGCCGCGAGCTGACGCTCGACTATATCCCGCTCGAGGCGAATCTCTGGGATGACGTCTCGTTCCAAAAGGGATGCTACATCGGCCAGGAAATCATCGCCCGCATGGAGAGCCGGGGCAGGCTGGCCAAGCGCCTCCTGCGATTGAGACCGGCGCGGCCACTGGCCCCCGGCGCCGAATTGCGGGCTGGCGGTCGGCCTGCCGGCATCGTCACCTCAGCCGTCGACGGCCCGGCCGGCCCGCTCGCCCTGGGCTACGTCAAGACGGCCACGCTCGAGACCGGCGAGCCGCTGTTGGCCGGCGACATCCCCGTCACGCCGGACCCCGTCTGACCAGAAACCCCCCGGTCGACCCCCATGGCTAGTCGCCGGCGAGCGCCGCCTGCGCCGCGGCGTAGTGGCCTTTGAGCCCCAACGCCCGAATGAAGGCCGCCTGGGCCCCCGTCTCGTCCCCCAGCGCCCGCAGCGCCAGACCCCGGTAGTAGTGCGTCTCCTCGACGGTCTGGCCACCCCGCGTCTCGAGGGTGGCCTCGGCCAGGTCGAGCACGTCTTGCGGGCGGCCGACGGCCAGGTAGGCCGCGTACGGCTCAAACTGATACCAGAGCATGCGATAAGGCAGTCCCAGCGTGCGGGCCTGATCGAACGCGGCCGCGGCGGTGGGGGCGAACCGCCGGTCCTCGAGCACGTCGCCCAGGTGCGTCAGGCTGGCCCCCAAACGAAACCAGGCAAAGGCGTCCGCAGGCGCCGCCATCACGTCGGCCTCGGCGCGACGCGCCGCCTCCTGCCACATTCGCACCGGGTCGGTCAAAACCTCCCCGGCCAGCGAGGCCACCTCAGCGGCCTGTTCCGGGCGGTGGATGACGATCAGCGCGCGATTAAACTGGGCCCAATAGGCGTCGACCGTCTCGTAGCTCTCCTCCCGTCCCTGGTTCCCCCAGGGCCCCAAGAAGGTGTCCATACCAATGAAGTGGCCGGCCCTGTCGTCGTAACCGACCAGCGTCAGGTAGTGGCCCATCCAATCCTCGTCGGGCGGGGAGAAGCCCTTCTCGATGATGATGGGATAGCCGGCAGCCAGGTAGCGGCGCAACAGGTCCACGTCAGCGCCAACGAAGAACGCGGCTTCCAGCCGCGTGCGGTCGCGCACGTAGCGCACGATCTCGTCCGGGCTGACGTTGCGGTCGGTCACGGTCGGCTTCAGCGCCGTACCGGTCGCCTCCTGGTCCAGGGGCACGCCATAGAAGTTGAGCACCATGCTAACGTTCGCCGGACCGCAGTTGTTGAACGTCTGGGGCACGATGTTGACGCCCTGGAGGCGAACGGCGGCGGGCCAGGAGGGCGCCAGGGTAGCGTCCGGGGTTGGCGTGGGCAGATCGACCGGCGGGGGCATGGGCGTCGTCGCCGGCTGCCCGATCGCGGCGGCCGTGGGGTGCAGCGTGGGCGTTGCCGGCGCCGGCAGGCCGGCCGACGCCATGCCGGTGCGCCCGGGCGGCGTCGGGAAGTCGAGCGTCGGCAGGCGCGCCGGCAGCAGCACGCGCGTGGCCGGTGCCGGCAGGCCCGCGGGCGCCGGCCCGACGAGCAAAACCTGCGCCGGACCCGGCAACCGGGCAAGCACCGGGTCTGGCACCGCCCGGCCGAGCCACGGCAAGGCGACGATCGCGGCCACGGCCAGGAGTAGCAGCAACAGCCAGCGCCGCCTCATCCCGATCCGTCGTCCCCATCCCTCTCGCTCAGCCATTCGCCCATTGTGCCATATCCCGAGAGCCGGTGACGGTCGGCATGGCGACCATTAGGCGATCGTTCATCTACGTCCGCCGCCATCGATCCGCGGCGATTGCCGGCCACCAGGGTCCGAGGTACAACTACGCCAACTGCCACCCAGACGTCCGGAGGGCCCATGATCAAGCCGCCCGTCATCCGCCTGTTTCTCGCCGCCCTGCTCGTCGCCTTGGCCGCGGCGTGCGCCGGAGCGAGCGCGCCCGGCGACCCGCTGCTGCCGGACGTTTCCGGTCCCGCCCTGGTCGTCTTCTTCACCGACAACTGAGTACCCTGACTGGAAATGACGCCCATCGTGAATGGGTTGGAGGCTGAGCTGGCAGGGCAGATCACGGTCGTGCGCCTGAATGCGGCCGAGCCGGACAACGACGCGATGATGCGGCGATTGGATCTGCGCGGCCACCCGGCGTTTGTCATCCTGGACGGGGAAGGGCAGCCGCGGCAGACGTATCTGGGGCCACAGACCGAGGAGACGCTGCGGCAAGGGCTGGCGCCCTTGCTCACCCCCTGATGAGCCAGGTCGGGCCC
>JBFGLK010000152.1:0-7178 GCA_041576195.1 Promineifilaceae bacterium (SeqCode) | reverse complement strand
TCAACGAGACGCTGCTGACCGATGCGTGGTGGGACGGCATCGGCCAGCACACGGTGGTCGTCGCGGTGCCGGGAGGCCTGCTACGGGCCGACGGCAATGTCCTGACCCTGACGGCCCCAGGCGACACCGGTGCCGCCGGTGAACAACTCTATCTCGACTGGGTGGAGCTGATCTACGAGAGCGACCTGGACATCTCGGCCGGTCAGGTCCGGTTCCAGGCCGGGCCGGGCCGCGTGTCCGTCGACGGCCTGGGCCCTGCCGGCATCCTGCTGGACGTCACCGATCCCGATCGGCCGGTGCGCCTTCTTGTGGCAGATGACGGCGCTACCGTGGCGGTGGCCGAGGCCCGCAACGAAGGTCAGACATTCCAGTTCGCGGCGCCCGAGAGCGCGCTGCGGCCGAGCCTCAGCGTAGCGCCAGCCTGGAACGCCCTGCGAGGGGCCGGCCGCGGCGCCGACTACGTGGCCATCGTGGCCGATGGCCCGGGCATGGCGGAGGCGACCCAGCCCTTGCTCGACTATCGCGCAGCCCAGGGTCACAGCGTCGCCCTCGTGCAAGCGGCGCAGATCTTCGACGAGTTCGGCTATGGGCGGCAGAGTCCGGAGGCAATGCGCGACTTCCTCACCTATGCCGCCGCAAGCTGGGAGCCGTCCCCCCAATTCGTCCTGCTCGTCGGGGATGCCTCCTATGACGTCAACAATCGGACAGGTGGGCGCAATCAGAACTGGCTGCCCACATACCTGGTGAGCACCCACTTCGCCGGCTACGTCGCCAGCGACACCTGGTTCGCTCTGCGCAATGACAGCCTGGCTCCCGACCTGGCGATTGGCCGATTCCCGGCGCAAACGGCAGAGCAGGTGGCGACGATGGTTGCCAAAACGATTGCCTACGAAGCGTCTGCCGGCAGCGACTGGATCGGCCGGGCGTTGCTCGTGGCCGACGATGAGGACGCCTTTGACGTGGCGTCAGACAGGCTGGCGCTCCAACTCGGCGACGTCGGCTATCGGCCGCAGCGGCTCTACATGACGGAGAACGATGATAGCGAGTACAACCGGAACGCCATCTTCGGCGCCCTCAGCCAGGGTGTCGGCATCATCAACTACGTTGGCCACGGCAGCATCGACGTCTGGGGTGACGAAAAGGTGCTCAGCGCCGCTGATGCGGCCCTGCTGTCCAACCGCGATCGCCTGCCCATCTTCACCACGTTCACTTGTCTGAACGGCTACTTCAACCACCCCCAGGTGGACGCGCTGGCCGAGACCTTGCTGTGGTCGCCGGTTGGCGGCGTCGTCGCCGCCGTGGCGCCATCCGGGCGCACGACGACCAATCAGCAGACGCCACTGGCAGACGCCTTCTACGAGGCTTTGCTGACGGGCCGTGCCGGCACCCTTGGCGAAGCCCTCGCGCTGGCCAAGGCGTCCGCCGCCGATAGACCAAGCTTGCGCGACGTCATCCACACATTCAACTTGCTGGGCGACCCCGCCCTGCGCTTCCAACGACCCCCAGACCGCTAGCCCGCGCGGCGGCCTCGGCACCGGCCGAGAAGACCGGGCACGACCGCTCGCCCCCCTTGACTGAGGCGAACAATTGTGCTATTCTCACCCTGTAACTACACGAAGCTAAGGAGGTGTCGCCATGAGCGATGAGAGACCGTCCGCCCTCTTCGCCCCCGAGGATCTGCCCGCCGAAATCAAGCCGTTCCCAATAAACAGCAGGGCCTCGTTGCAGGCCGCGCTGGGGCTCTTCCAGCAGCACATGCAGGAAGAGGGTTTCTCAGTCAACACGCAGAAGGCGTTCGCCAGCGACATCCGCCTGCTGGGACGCTACCTGGGCATAGGCCAGCCGGTCGGGGACATCGGCACGAAGAACCTGAACGACTTCCTCCACTGGCTGCTCGAAGAGCGCGGCGTACCGTGCAGCCCGAAGTCGTACGCCCGGCGGGTCACCACCCTCAAGGTGTTCTTCGGCTGGCTGCACAAAAATGGCGTGCTCTACCACGACCCATCCGCAGCCGTCATTCAGCGGACGGTGCGCAGCCCCTTGCCCAACGTGCCGACCGAGGCGGACCTGGCCCGCGCCCTGGCCACGACGGCGGCCTGGCGCCGGGGCGAGGGCGACGCCCGGGGCAAGCCTGACGCCCGATCGCACCTGCTCCTCACGCTGCTGCTCCAGACGGCCATCAAGAAGGGCGAGGCCATGGCCCTCGTGCCCAACCACGTCGACCGCGGCGACCCCGAGGCGCCCGTCCTGCACATTCGCTATCGCAACCCGCGCCTCCGCTATAAGGAGCGCAAGCTCGATCTCGATCCGGCCTGGCTCGACGTGCTGGACGAGTATCTTGCCCAGTATCAGCCGCCTGACACGCTATTCACCTGCACGGCGAGGAATCTCGAGTACGTGCTGCGCGATGTGGGCGAGGCGGCGGGCCTGGCACCCGGCCTGCTGTCGTTCGAGAACCTCCGCTGGGCCTCCGCCCTGCGTGACTATCGCCAGAAGGTCGACGAGGACCAGATTCGCCAGAAGCTGGGCCTGTCCAAGGTGACCTGGCGGGAGACGCGATCCAAGCTAGCCCGCCTGGTCGAACGGGCCCAGGGCGTCGCCGAAACGGGACAGAGTGCGCCATGACGGAGCTGATTGCTCAAGCACAATCGCTCGCCTTGACGTACGGTCTGCGCCTCATCGGCGCGATCGTCATCCTTCTGGTCGGTCGCTGGCTGGCGCGCTACTTCTCGCAGTTGACGCGCACGGCGCTCGACCGCGCCCAGCTCGACAAGACGCTCATTCGCTTCCTGGGAAGCCTGGTCTACGTAGGCATCCTGGTGGTCGCCGTGATCGCTGCTTTGAATCAGGTCGGGGTGCAGAGTACGTCGCTGGTCGCCATCGTCGGCGCCGCCGGTCTGGCCATTGGCCTGGCGCTCGAAGGGGCGCTGGCGAACTTCGCTGCCGGCACACTCATCCTCGTGCTACGCCCGTTTCGCGTCGGCGAGCGCGTCGAAGTCGCCGATGTCTTTGGGCGGGTGGAGGAGATTCAGATCTTCAACACGATCCTGGTGACGCCGGACAACAAGACCGTCATCGTCCCAAATGCCCAGGTGACCGGCTCGCCAATCGTCAACTACTCGCGCCGCGGCCTTTTGCGGCTCGATCTGACATTCGGTATCGGCTACAACGACGACATCCAGCTGGCCAAGCAGATCCTGGAGGAGATCGTAGCAGCCGATGAGCGGGTGGTCGCCGAGCCGGCGGCCGTGGTGGCGGTCCGCGAGCTGGCGGATAGCAGCGTCAACTTCGCCGTGTGGCCATACGTCCAGGTGGACGATGTCTGGCCGGTCCGCTTCGCTATCACCGAGCAGGTGAAGCAGCGGTTCGACGCTGCCGGCATCTCCATCCCCTTCCCCCAGCGCGATGTTCACCTGTTCCCGGCGCCCGTAGAGAACGGCTCCTAAAGCAGGCGGCTTCGGCCTAATCGCCCGCCAGCCAACTGGTGACAAGCGTCTCGACCTTCGCTTGCAGATCCGAGGCGTCCGCTCGCAGCCAGTGAATGCGCTTGTCGTCTTTGCGGAACCAGGTACCCTGCTGTCGGGCGAGACGGTGCGTCTCGTTCTTCATCCGCTCGACGGCCACGTCGAGGCTCATCTCCCCGTTTAAATGGGCGTATAGCTGGCGATAGCCAAGGCCACTGAGTGCCGGCAGGCGTGCGCTGTAACCTGCTTCCTTCAACGCCTTTACTTCGTCGAGCAGGCCATCGGCCATCATGCGATCGACCCGGGCGTCGATGCGCTCGTAGAGCCAGCTACGCTCGCACTCCAGCCCGATCATCAGGCTGTCGTAGGGGGGCGGCGTCTTCTTTTGCAGATCGGTCATCGATCGACCGGAGATGAGCGCCACCTCGAGGGCGCGCACGACCCGCCGGATGTTGCGCGAGTCAAGCTCCTCGGCCTTCGCAGGATCGAGCACGGCCAGCCAGCGGGCAAGCTCGTGCCGGCCCAGTCGGCGCAACGTCCGTCGCAACAGCGGATGCGGCGGCACTTCGGGAATACCCCACCCTTCGAGCACGGCCATCACGTATTGGCCGGTGCCCCCTACGAGCAGAGGCAGACGCCCGCGCCCGTGCACGGCGGCGATCGTATCCGAGGCGACGCGCCGGTACTCACCCAGCGTCAGCGGCTCATCCGGCTCACGGATGTCGATGAGGTGGTGGGGCACCCGTTCGCGCTCGTTTGGCGTCGGCTTGGCGGTACCGATGTCCATTTGGCGGTAGAAGAGACGGGAGTCAGCGGACACGATCTCGCCGGCGAAGCGCCGGGCAAGGGCCAGCGAGAGCTGAGTCTTGCCGGCAGCGGTCGGGCCGACCAGGGCGATCAGCGGCCGGCGCGCCGCGGCCAAAGCTTGCTGCACCAATTCATGTTGCTCCGTCATGTACTCACCAGCCTCTCACCGCGTCGATCATGTGCTCGCAGCGGACCAGGCGACCGTGGCCGTCCAGCTGCACCGCCACGACGTCGACGCGCCAGTCGATGTCCAGGTCGTTGTCCAGCAGATATTGTTGCGCCAGGAGCAGCAGTCGTCTGGCTTTGGCGCCGCTCACCGCTTCCTCGGGGGTCGAGCCCGCGCTGCCCCGCCGCGTCTTGACCTCGACGAACACCAGCGTGACCCCGTCTTCAGCCACCAGGTCGATCTCGCCGCGGGCGCAGCGCCAGTTGCGCGCCCGGATGGTAAGGCCCTTGCTCTCCAGGTGCGTCGCGGCCAGACGCTCACCCAGCGCGCCCAGCCTCTGTCGGGCGGCGCCTGTCAAGCCGACACCACCGGCGGCGACGTTGCCGACGCCAGGTCGGTCCCGGTGCTCGGGTGGCCTGCCAACGACCGCAGCAAGTCGACGACACCCGCCGCCGCCCGGGGCTGACCCATTGCCCGGCAGGCCGCGCGCATGGCCTCCAGGCGCGCCGGCTCTGCCAGCAAGGCCGGGATGGCCACCGCCGCCTGATAGGCACTTGCCATGTAGACGGCGCAACCGTGTACCTGAAGCAAGGCCGCGTTGGCAGTCTCCTGGCCGGCCCCGGCGCCCATCAAGACGAGCGGCAGGCCACATGACAGCGCTTCAGCCACCGTAAGGCCGCCGGGTTTGGAGATGAGAAGGTCGCTCGCCGCGTACCAGGTCGCTACGTTCTCGACGCGATCCAGCAGGCGGATGGGATAGGGAGCCTGTCGTGCGGCGCGGCTCAGCGCGCTCGCGGCGCGCTCGTCACCCCCGGTCAGAAGCGCCAGAGTCACGTCGTCGGGCAGCACCAGTCGCGGTAGCAGAGCTTCCATCTGTCCGGCGATGGCAGCGTAGGGGCCCGGGTGGCTACCGCCAACCAGGGCCGTGACCAGCCGCCCCGTAGTTATCCCAAGCTCCAGCCGTACATTCGCCGCCGAATCTGGCGCCTGGCTAAACTCCGCCCGCAAGGGAATGCCGAGGACATGGATGTGCGCCTCCGGATACCCCCGCTCACGGAGCTGCCGGTGTGCGTCCCTAGAGGCGACCACAAAGGCATCACTGCCGTTTACCGGCCAAAACCCGTTGAGCATCAGATCGGTAACGACGTTGACGATGGGTCGCCGGCATTGCCCCTGGGACCGGCAGGCGGCGAGAAGCCGGGCGGCGAAGGCGTGTGTAGCCACACACAGGTCGGGCTTCTGGTCCGCCAACACTTCGCCGAGGCGACCGGCCATATAGCGAAATGCGGGTGATTCGGCAAAGGTCTGCGAAAACTCCACGTCTCCCCAGAGTCGCTGGTACGTCTCGGGCGCGTGCTCCAGAATCAAACCCGTGGCCCGGTCAAACAGGGCCGGCAGCGTCGGCGAGACGGCGTCGAGCAAATCGAATGGCGCGCACGTCCACCCGGGCACCGCCTCAAGCGCTTCGCATATCGCTTCGGCCGCCTGGCGATGGCCAGAGCCGACGTCGAGATAAAAGATCACCGTCCGCGGCATGCCGATCAAGATGGGGTTCCGTCGTGGCGTCGCCCTCAAGCGCCCTGCATCGAATACGCCTTGGCGGCGATCGCGTCCAGGAGCGCGTCGAAGGAGCGGGCGAAGGCGGCCACGCCAACCTCCTGCAGGTCCTCGGCGGCCGCTTCGAGGTCGATGCCCAGCCCGGTCAGAGCTTCGAGGTCGGCCTGGGCTCGGCTCAGTTCACTCTCCAGGCTTTGGCTCAAACGCCCGTGATCGCGAAAGGCCTCCACCGTTTGATGCGGCATGGTATTGACCGTCTCTGGGCCGATCAGCTCATCCACATAGATCGTGTCCGGATAGGCGGGATTCTTGGTGCTGGTCGAGGCCCAGAGAAGCCTCTGGACGGGTAGGCCGGCTTGCCGGCAGCTGGCGAACGCCGGACCGTGGAACAACTCCTTGAAGCGCTGGTAGACCAGACGCGAGTTCGCGATGGCTGCTCGGCCGAGGAGTCGGCGGGCATCCGGAGACCCGATCGCCTCCAGCTTCTGGTCTACTGCCGTGTCCACCCGGCTGACAAAGAACGAGGCGACCGAGCCGATGCGGGCGGCAGGCCGGCCGCTGGCCAACAACGCCACCAGCCCGTCCACATAGGCGCGGGCGACGGCCTCATAGTGGGCCATGCTGAACATGAGGGTGATGTTGACGTTGATGCCGGCACCGATCAGGGCGCGCACCGCCGGAATCCCTTCCCGCGTCGCCGGCACCTTAATCATGACGTTCGGCCTTCCCACGGCGGCGAAGAGGCGCTGAGCCTCGGCAATCGTGCCCTCCGTATCGTGTGCCAGATGAGGTGACACCTCCAGGCTCACGTAGCCATCACCCCCGTTGCTGGACCGGTAGAGGTCGGCGAACAGGTCGCAGGCAACCTGGATATCGGCCAGAGCCAGTGACTCGTAAATGTCCTTCGTGCTGCTGCCGGCACGCAACAGCACGGCGATCTGGCTGTCGTAATCGTCGCTTTCCCCGATCGCCTTCTCGAAGATGCTGGGGTTGGACGTCATGCCCCGCAATCCGTCGTCCGTAATCAGGCGCGCGATCGTGCCGTCTTGCAGGTACTTCCGGCGAATGTTGTCATACCAGAAGCTCTGACCGTGGGCGTGTAGCTGGACCAGGGGATTCATGGGTTACTCCTGAGGTTCACCGCCATATTATACGCCGTTCGGCCCGGTTTCCCCACGCCGGGG
>JBFGLK010000151.1:0-7181 GCA_041576195.1 Promineifilaceae bacterium (SeqCode) | reverse complement strand
TGCTTGCCGGCATCATCGCGTTTCGGCCGGCTGTGCCGGCGGCGGCCCAGGCGCCGGTACCCAGCTATTGGCGCTACGAGGCCTTCGGCCGCCTCGACCTGCTCGAAGTCGCCGACGTCAACCACGATGGCATGGACGAATTCGTCCTCGTCTCCGAGGAGCGGGACGTGGCCCTCGTCTCCTCGGCCGGCGAAGAGCGCTGGGTCTATCGCGCCGATACACCGGTGCTGTTCTTGGCGACGGCCAACGTGCATGGCGCGGCAGAACCCCGCCGCGAGATCGTCCTGGCCACCGCCTCCGCCCTCCTGCTGCTCGACAGCGAAGGCGATCTGCTCTGGGAGGCGCCATTGCCACTCACGCCGATCGACGTGGCGGCCTTCGCCACGGGCGTGGAGGGTCGCGAGGAAATCCTCATCGCCGGCGCCCAGAGCGAGCTGATCCTCTACGACGCCCAAGGCCGGGCGCGCTGGAGCTACTTCGCCAGCGCCGACGCGGCTGGCGATGTGCCGCCCAGCCTTCTCGTCGCCGACGTCGATCACGACGGGCAGAGCGAAGCGGCATTGGGCTACTACGTCACGCGCGGCTTTAGCCAGCTCGTCCTGGTCAACAGCCGAGGACAGGAGATCTGGAAGCGGAGCCTCAGCGGGCGCATCACGGCGATGGCCCCGGTCGGCTTCGCCGAAGACGGGCCTCTGTCCATCGCCGTCGGCACATTCCTCCAGGCCAACCGCACATTCGTCATTCTCTACGAGACCGCCGGTGGGCGCGAGCTCTTCTATCGCACGCCAAACAAACAGGTCACGAGCCTCGCCCAGGCGCAGCTTCCGGAGGGCAGGGCGCTGCTGGTAGGTACGGCCGTCGGCACCGTCATCGCCTATGACCAGAGTGGCCGGCGCTTCTGGACGCGCAACTACTGGGAGACACCGGATCGGCGCATCACGGCGATCTCAGCACTTCCCGAAGGACCGGCGGGTGGGAGTCAGCGCTTCTCCCTGGCCGTCACCCTCGCTCCGGCGCCGGGCAACACAAGCTCTGACTTGCTCGTGCTCAACAGCGAAGGCCGCGTGCTTGAGACGGTCACCTCGGTCAGCGTCACCGGTCTCACTCGCCTGACGGACATCAACCGCGACGAACAAGCCGAGTTGCTGCTCGTTCGCTTCGCTGCCCTGGAGCTGCTCGACCCGGGCATTGGCACCCGCCAGAATCTGCCCGGATGGAGCTATAGCCTCGACGCACAACCACAGGCGGCGCTCATCGCCGACGTCGATCGCGACGGCCGCGACGAGCTCGTCGTTGGCAGCAGCGACGGCCGCCTACACATCCTGAAGGCGGGTGAGAGCGTGGCCGCATCGCCCGACATCACCGTGGCCAGCCTCGGCGGCTTCATCACTCAGATCGCCCTGGCCGATCTTGGCACGGAGGGGCCACCAGAGCTGGTCGTCGTGCGAAACACGATCACGGCTGACGAGGAACTGCGGGAGCGCTTCGAAGGCTCGCTGATGGTCTTGCGGCCGGATGGCCGCGTGGTCTGGGAGAAGACGCTGCCCACCCAGATCACCAGTCTGCTCGTCGACGATATCAACAATAGCACCCGTCCGGAACTGATCATAGGCACCAATGACGGCCAGCTGGTTACCTTCTCGCTGGCCGGGGAGGAATTCTGGCGCGGCAGTGTCAACGGCAGTGTCGAACATCTGGTAACGATCGACGGCCAGCGCAATGGACGCATCGAGATCGTGGCCGCCACGTCGGCGGGCGAGCTATACAAGTACAATAACAAGGGCACCATCGTAATCCAGCTGGCAGCCTATCTGGCCGACATCACCTCGCTGCAGCGCATCGATCAGACCGGGGAGTTGCGGGCACAGCTGGTCGTCACGGTGGACGACGGCACGGTGCGGGGCCTCAACTGGCGCGGGATCGAGCTGCCCAGCTGGATTCGCCAGACTGAAGGATTGCCTATCCTCAGCCTGCCGGCCAGTCGGAGCTTCCTTATCGCCACCGACGAGGCCAGTCTCCTGCGACTGGACCATGACAACACGCTCCTCTGGTCGCTAGGCGGACACGGTATCATCAAGAGCCTCTACTGGGGGGACCTGGACGGCGACGCGCGAGCCGACATCGCCGCCGGTAACCGGGATGGCGAGCTATTGCTGTTCACGGGCGACGGCGATGGTCCCTGGGAGCGCCTCTCCGTCGGCAGCGGCGTCGTCTTCGTCTCCAGTCTCCAAGGCACCGAGGTGGACCAGACACAGTTGGTCGTCGTGAGCGACAACGGCGAGGTGCGCCAGTTCCGCGCCCAGGTCAATCGCCCGCCGCTCCTCATGAATGCCCAGACACAGTCCGACCGCGGGCAGTACACGGTCAACGTGACCGTGGAGGACGTCGAGCAAGATGCCGTCACGGTGTCGCTGGAAGTCCTCGATCCGATAGGGGAGACCTGGTTGCCTCAAGGCGCGCGGCCAGTCCAGGGGAGCGGCACGCTCTTTTGGACCCTCGATCCGGCGTTGGCCGAGAATGGGCTGGTCTATCGCTTTCACTATAGCGATGCGTCCCAGCAGGGAACGGTTGGCCCGCTACCGGGCGTGCCCGCCGTTGCCACCCCGGCAAGCCCGGATGGCCTGGCGCTGGCTACCATCCTCGTCGTGGCGCTGCTGGCCAGCGCCTATGGCATCGTCTACGCCACGCGCGCGGAGCCCTATCGTGCCCGCCGCGTGTACAAGCAGCTAAGAGGTGAGGGCGAGGCGACCTTGACCTATCTCGGCGAGGCCTATTCGCGCCACCGGGCCGCGCCGGACTTCCTCTTGAGCCTGGCAAATCTCGCCCGCCAGGACAACGATCGCCGGCTCGCAGGCCTTTGTGACGGACTCTTTCTGCTCGCGGATCGGCCAGAAGCGGCGCTGAAGATCCTGACTACAAGTCTCGAGGAGGCCGGGGCAGACGGCGTCGCCTGGCGGCAGCTTGAGCTGTGGCATAACACCATGCGCCTGGGTCACGAGTTGCTCAGCGCTCCCAACATCACCGAGCTCAGCCTGCTCCGGCCGCAGTTGGTAGAGCTACTACAACTGCAGCTGGACGCCGACGAGGCGTCCCCATCGATAGCCTCATTGTTGCCCATCCTCACCGCCTTGCGCGATTCGGAGCGCGTCGACCTGGCCGATGATCGTCTGGTCTATCTCCACGAGGCGCTGGTGCTCATTCGGCAGCTCCAGGAGCAGCTGCTCACCTGGCCCATGCGCGTGTCCTCTCAGATCGCGGCCGCCATCGCCTACCGTTGGGAAGGATACGTCAATGCCGGCATCGAGGAGCTTCGCGGCCAGGCACGCCTCTCGGTCGTGCTACGCACACGACGCCTCGCGCCGCAACCGGATGGCATCACCATCGCGCTGGAGATCGCCAATGCGGGGCGCGCCGCCGCCGAGAACATCTCGCTGCGCTTGCTGCCCGATCCTGCCTATGAGGCCCCCCGCGAGCCGGTGCACTTCGCCGTCTTGCCGCCCGGGCGCACACGCCAGGTCCACCTGCCGCTGCGGCCACGAGTGTCCGATCGCTTCCGCCTCACGCTGGAAGTGACCTACGACGACCGGCACCAGACTGAGAAACGCCTGGCCTTCGCCGATCTCGTGCACCTGCTGGCGCCGGTCCGCCAGTTCACGCCCATCGCCAACCCGTATCTGCCCGGCACGCCGTTGCGGCGTAACAGTCCCCTGTTCTTCGGCCGACAGGATCTGTTCGAGTTTATTGCACGCAATGCCGGCAGACCCGAGCAGCGCAACGTCATCATCCTCACCGGTCAGCGCCGCACCGGCAAGACGTCCGCCTTGCTACGGTTGGAGCACTACCTGCCAACTCACGTCTTCCCCGTGTACGTCGACTGCCAGTCGCTTGGCGTCACGCCGGGAATGCCGGCCTTGCTCCACGACATCGCCTGGCTGATCGCCGACGCCTTCGCCGCCCGCGGCTTGGAGATTGAGGTGCCGGAACCCGCCGAGTGGACGCATGCACCCACGACGCGCTTTCAGCGTCAGTTTGTGCCCCAGGCGCTCAAACTCCTGCCGCCGGGCACGGTCATGCTCCTGGTGCTCGACGAGTTCGAGGCGCTGGAGAGCCTGGTCAGCGATGGCATCCTGCCTAGCACGCTGTTCACGTACCTGCGTCACCTGATGCAGCATGGCAGCGGCCTGGGCTTCGTCTTTGCCGGCACCCGCCGCCTCGAAGAAATGACCAGCGACTACTGGTCGATCCTGTTCAATATCGCCCTCTACCGCCAGATCGGCTTCCTCGATCGCGACGCCGCGCTCCACCTCATCGCCGAGCCTGTGGCACCCCACCTCGTCTACGATGACCTGGCGCTGGACAAGATCCTCCGCGTCACCGCCGGCCACCCCTACTTCCTGCAGCTGGTCTGCTACACGCTGGTCAACCGGGCCAACGCCCAGCGCACGGGTTACGTCACCATTAACGATGTCAACGCCACGCTGGAAGAGATGCTGCGCCTGGGCGAGGCCCACTTCGCCTATATCTGGCAACGCTCGTCGGCAACCGAGCGCGCCCTGCTCGTGGCGGTGGCCCATATGATGGACCGAGAGCTGCCCTTCCGCCCCTCCGACCTGCAGCAATACCTGGCCGACGTGGGCATTCACCTCTCGCCCGCCGAGGTCACCGCGGCACTCGGCCGCCTGGTCGAACGGGACATCATGCGCGAGGTCAACACGGAGGCGACGACCCAGTACGAGCTTCGAATCGGCCTCGTCGGCCTCTGGACGGCGCAGAACAAGAGCCTTAGCAAGCTCTATGAGGAGCTGGAGATACGGACCGCGCTCTAACTTGTCACGCCCCCTGGATTCTGCTACCATCTCCAGTGGTCTATGGCGGGTGTAGCGTAGCGGTTAACGCGTCTGGTTGTGGCCCAGAAGACCGTGGGTTCGAATCCCACCACTCGCCCTCATGCGCCCGTAGCTCAATGGATAGAGTAGCTGGCTTCGAACCAGTTGGTTGGGAGTTCGAGTCTCTCCGGGCGTACTGAGCCGTCCGTTTGGAGCCCGCCCGTCCGGGCGCCGCGAGCGTACAAGCGCCGATGATATGGATGGCTAAAGGCCCGACCTGCGTGCCAGTGCACGTAGGTCTTCTTTTTTTTCGCGAGGACCTATGAACCCCGTCATCTCCGTCTTCGGTGGTTCCGCCCCGGTCGCGGGCGATCCGGCCTATGAACAGGCCCGCCGCCTCGGCGCGCTGTTGGCACGGGCCGGCTACGCTGTCAGTACTGGCGGTTACATGGGCACGATGGAGGCCGTCAGCCGGGGGGCGGCCGACGCCGGCGGCCACGTCATCGGTGTCGGCGCCGCCCAGATCGAGCGTTTCCGCAACCGGGGGCCCAACCCGTGGGTCAAGGAAGCCATCCGCTACGAGACGCTGCGCGAGCGCCTGCTTCACCTGGTGACTCGGAACGATGGCATGGTCGTCCTACCGGGCGGCATCGGTACGCTTTCGGAGATGAGCCTGGCCTGGAGCTTCCTCCAGGTGGGCGAAATAGAGCTACGGCCACTGGTATTGCTGGGCGACCTGTGGCGCCAGACCGTTCGGGCATTTGTGACGTCTCTGTATGTGCCCATGGTTCACGAGCAGTTGCTTCACTTCGCGAGCACGCCGGAAGAGGCCGTGGCCCATCTCGCCGTCTGGCCGCGATGATCTTCCTAAAGCTGGGCGGCTCCCTTTTGACCGACAAGACGACGCCGGAGGCGGTACGAGTGGATGTGCTGCGGCGCTTGGCCGGCGAGATCGCCGCCGCGCGTGAGGCGGCGCCGGGAATGCGCTTACTACTCGGTCACGGTAGTGGGTCGTTTGGCCACGTGGCCGCGGCACGCCACGGGACGCGTGCGGGGGCTGGCACGGCGGATGCGTGGCGAGGGATGGCCGAGGTCGCGGACGCAGCGGCTCGTCTCAATCGCCGGGTCGTGGCGGCGTTGCTCGCGGCCGGCCTGCCGGCACTCTCCTTGGCCCCGTCCGCGTCGGCGGCCTGCCGCGACGGTCAGCTCGCGGACCTGTCCGCGGGCCCCGTCGGCGCCGCCCTGAATGCCGGCATGGTGCCGGTCGTCTACGGTGACGTTGCCTTTGACGCGGACCGCGGCGCCACCATCGTCTCCACCGAGGAGGTCCTGGCCTACCTCGCCCCGGCGCTGCTGCCAGGGCGCGTGCTCCTGGCCGGCGAAGTGGCCGGCGTCCTTGGCGCCGCCGGCGTTGTTATCCCCCACATCACCCCCGAGAATCTCTCAACGATCGCGGACGCGCTCGGCGCCTCGCGAGGCACCGACGTCACAGGAGGCATGGACACTAAAGTGCGTGCCATGCTCAACCTGGCCGCCGCCACGCCAGGCCTACACGTGCGCGTCTTTTCCGGGTTGGTGCCGGGCCTCTTGCGAGAGGTGCTCCTGGACCGCGCCCGGCCCGGCACGCTGATCACGGCCTGAACGGTCAGGTCGATACCGGCTCGACCAGGTGCTGGCGCAGGGCGTCGAAGCCGACCATGCGCTGGTTCTCCGGATCCCACAGACGAAACCGCAACGACGCCAGACTCGAACGCAGCGAGATCGTCGGCACGTCGTGAAAGATCGGATTGGCCTCGTGGCACGGCTCCAGATTGTAGTTCGGGATCCGCGGGCTCAGATGATGAATATGGTGGAAGCCGATGTTGCCGCTGAACCACTGGAGTAGGCGCGGCAAGCGATAGAAGGAGCTGCCCGCCAGGGCGGCCTGCACGTAGTCCCACTCCTCATGATTAGACCAGTAAGCGCCTTCAAACTGGTGCTGCACGTAGAAAAGCCAGATGCCGGCAGAGGATGCCAGCCAGATGACTGGCAGCTGAATCAGCACGAACTCGCGCGCCCCCATAAGCAGGCTCGCGCCCACCACCAGCCCGGCCAAGACCAGATTCGTCCAGCGCACGCTCCGCCGCCCGACGTCATTCGCTCCCTTCGGCGTAAAGCGTTGGCCGATCAAGAAGGCAAAGGGCGGCGCGATGACCAGCATGGCCAGCGGATGCCGGTAGAGGCGATAGACGAAGCGCTGCCACGGCGTCCGAGCCAGGTACTCGTCGACCGTGAGCGTCCACACGTCCCCGATGCCGCGCCGATCCAGGTCACCCGCTGTGGCGTGATGGACCGCGTGATCGTGGCGCCAGCGGT
>JBFGLK010000150.1:0-7193 GCA_041576195.1 Promineifilaceae bacterium (SeqCode) | reverse complement strand
GTCGTCGGCGGGCGCCGCCAGCGAGACGATGAAGGTGCCTGCTGGCAAGGAGCCGAAGCTATAGTCGCCGTTCGCGTCGGTCTGGGTGGTGGCGATCTGGCGGGTCTCGCCGGCCTCGACGATGCTGTCCCCGTCGTCGGTCCAGAGGAGCAGGTAGACGGGCGTGCCGCTGTAGGCCAACTCGCCCGCGCCGACGCCGGAGGACCCGCTCCCGCAGACGCCGTCGACCGTCTGCTCCTGGCAGACGGTGCCGCTGAGGCTGTGCGCGCCCAGGAAGCGATAACCGAAGTCGACGTCGAGGTCGCAGTCGGCGCAGGTGGCGCCCCCGATCTCTGTGACGACGCCGCCGGCCACCACGATGCCATCGCCCTGGCCGTCGGCCGTACCGTCCGGGTCGGTCGTCTGCGTCAGCCCGGCCGGGAAGTCGCCGTCGGCGCCGTCCACCACGACCTGATAGGTGCCGTCGGCCAGGTTGGCGAAGCTGTAGTTGCCGGCGGCGTCGGTCTCCGTGGAGGTGACCAGGGTTTCGTAGGAGCCGTTGTTGTCCGTGTCCTGATAGAGGTGCACGGTGATGTAGGGAATGCTGCTTTCGCCATCGTCGCGAGCGCCGTCGCCGTCGCCGTCGATCCACAGGGTGTCGCCGATGACGCCGGGCGGCTGGTAGCCGAAGTCGGCGCCCATGAAGCTGTCGCCCGGCCGCAGGGTGACGCCGGCGACGCCGTCGCAGACGGCCGCCACCGACGGATCGGTGCAGGGCACGCCGTCGGCGTTGGGGTCGGCGGTGAGCGCCGGGTCCCCGGCGATGGCTCCGACCACGACGACGTAGTCGTCTGCCGGCAGGCCGGTGAAGAGATACTTGCCCGCGCTGCCGCCACTGGTGGCGGTCGTCGTATCGGCGACGTAAGTGTCCGTTCCCGGCGTGTAGAACCCGTCACCGTCCACGTCGCGGTAGACGGTGACGGTGACGCCGTCGATGCCGGGCTCGCCCGTATCCTGGGTGCCGTTGCCGTTGCTGTCCCAGAAGATGGTGTCGCCCAGGGCGCCGAGGGCGGCGAAGCCGACGTCGGCGGTCAGAACCGTGGGGGCGCCGGCGGTCAGGGTGACGGCGCGGGTGGTGGCAGTGGTGGGGACCAGGGCGTTGCCGAAGGCGTCGGTCGGCAGGGCCGGGTCGGTGGCACTGACGCGCACCTCGTAATCCATGAGGGGAAGATCGCCGAAGCGATAGCCACCGCTGCTGTTCGTGAGGGTCGAGTTGACGAGCGTGAAGGTCCCGTCGCCGTTGGGGTCGGCCCACAGCTCGACGGTGATGCCGGCGAGGCCTGTCTCGCGCACGCCGGACTGAGCGCCGTCGCCGTTCTGGTCGAACCAGACCGTGTCGCCGATGACGCCCGTGCCGGTCGGATAGTAGCCGAAGTCCTGGGCCAGATCGGGGTTGGTGCCGTCGATGGTGGACGTGCCGCGGCTGTCGCAACGGCTGCAGGCGCCGGCCTCGTCCGGGTCGCCTGACTGGGCGTAGACGAAGCCGGCCGGCCAGTCGGCGTCGTTGCGATCGACGACGACGATGTAGTTGTCTGCCGGCAGGTTGGTGAAAAGGTATTGGCCGTCGGCGTCGGTGACGTCGGTCGCGATCAGGGGGTCGGTGCTGGGGTTGACGACGCCGTTGCCGTCGGTATCGCTATAGAGCCAGACGGTGATGCTCGGGATGCCTTCGTCGGCGGCGTCCTGGGTCCCATCGCCGTCCCAGTCGTAGTAGAGGGTGTCGCCGATGCTGCTCAGATCGCTGTGGTTGAAGCCGAAGTTGTGCGATCCGGAGAGCACGCCGGCCTGGGCGGTGACGACGATCTGGTTGTTGACGCTGCCGTCCGTTTCGGCCGTTTCGGTCCAGGTGCTGCCGGCGGCGTCGGGGAGAGAGGAGGTCAGGGTCTTCACACAGTAGGAGGTGCCGGCCGTGAGGTTGCCGAACGTGTAGCGGCCGCTGGCGTCGGTGACGGCGGTGGTCACCAGTGTCGTGCAGGTGGCGTCATAGAGCTGCACGGTAACGTTGGGTATGCCGTGGTCGCCAGTGTCCCGCACCCCGTCGCCGTCGTGGTCTTCCCAGACAGTGCCGTAGAGCGCAGGCGGTACGCTATAGCCGAAGTTGACGTTGGTGATGTCGTTGGCGCTGCCAATGGTGCCGTAGGTTAAGCTGCCCAGGCTGCCCGACGGGTTGCCGGAGAGGTTGTCGCACGAGGCGCCGCAGAGCCCGGGGCGGACGTTGGGGTCGCCGGTCTGCGTTTCCGTGCCTGGGATGGTGGCCCCGTCGACCGAGACGTAGTAGTAGCCGTTGAGCAGCCCTTCGAACAGGTAGGCGCCGCCGGTACCGGTGGTTTTGCTATCGATGGCCAGCCATTGGCCGCCGTTTTGGAGGCAGGTCTTGCCCGTGTCGCCCGGGAAGATCAGGGCTCCGGTGGTCGTGCTGGTGCAGGCGTGGAGGGTGACCTTGGCGCCGGGGATGAAGGTGTCGAAGCTCGCCTCATAGCCATTGGGATTGACCCAGCCGGAGGTGCCGCCGGCGCCTTCGCTCCAGAGGATGCCGGCGATGGAGCCGGTGGCCCGGAGCGTGGCCGGCTCGACGTCGGAGGCGTTGTTGGCCGGGCGTCCGTCGGCATAGGTAGCCCCGGTGACGGCGGCGGTGTTGCTGATGACCTGCGGGTTGGGCGACGGCTGGAGGGCCTTGAAGGTGAGGACGACGTTCTTGGTTTGGCCGGGGTAGATGGGGCCCAGGTTGTCCCAGCTGAGCGTGGCACCGGCGATGCCGTCGGCGGGCGGCTCCGCGGAGACGAAGGTCAGGCGGCTGCTGTCGTAGGTGTCGCTCAGGGGCACCGGGTTGAGGATGATCTCATCGGTGGCCGGGCAGCTCTGGTTGGTGGTGACGCGGAAGCCCATGGCGTCGATGTAGATGCGGCCGTTGTCCGGGCTGGCGTCCTTGACGTTGGCAAACTGGAGATCCAGGTTGCCGGCGAAGTCGGCGAAGCTCCAGGTTCGCAGGCTGGTGACGTCCCAGGTGAGCAGGCCGACGTTGGCGATGCCGACGCGGGTGTTGAGCTCGCTGGTGGTGAAGGCGCGGGTGGTGGGATTGGCGACGTCGTTGAAGAAGAGGGTGCCCAGGGCCGAGTCGCTGACCAGGTTCTGGCTGACGTAGACGCGGAAGAGGGCCTGGACGCTGGTGATCGTGCCGGGGTAGGTGCCGAGGCCGTAGCCGGTGCCGGCAATGAGCTGGTTGCCCCCGGTGCCGAAGTCGCCGTTGGCGTAGAGATCGTCGGGCCCGCTGGCGCCGAAGGCGTTGGTGGGCGGGATGAAGCTGGAGATGCTGTTGCTGAAGCGCTTGTTTGCCGTCTGGCCCGACGATTGGGAGGCCTCGGTGGTGGCCCAGGCGGTGAAGACGCAGCTGCTGTCGCCGGGCACGCCGCTGCCGGGCAGGCGGTTGCGCAGGCTGATGGTGTACTGGATCGTCTGGCCTTCGTAGATGGTGCCGCCGCCGGCCACTTGCTTGTCCAGCGTCAGGGCAGGGGCGAAGGCGAAGTCGGCGGTGAGGACGGAGACGGGCGACGGGTTGGTCCCGTCGGGGTCGAGGGGGACGGCCACCGCCGTTGGTCGTGTATTCGTGTAGCCAGAAGCAATGGCGGCGTCATCGGGGTTGACTACGACAAGATAGCGCCCGTCGGGCAGGTTGGCAAAGCCGTAGACGCCAGTGCCGTTGGTGGTCGTGACGCCGTTGGGCGTGGTCGGCGTGTCCCAGAGGATGTCCCCCGCGTCCAGCAGGCCGTCCCCGTTGGCGTCGTAATAGAGGGTCACGCTCACGCCGGCGATGCCGGCCTCGGATCCTTCCTGCTGGCCGTTACCCAGGGTGCCGCCGCCGGCGCCGTTGTCGGCGAAGACCCGGTCGCCCAGGCTATTGTTGCCCAGGCGAAACGTCGTGACCGTGTCCTCCGCAAAGGGTTTGGCGGCGCCGAAGGCCGCGCCGCCCGTGTTCGGGACGGTGATCGCCGTGTAGCCGGCGGGCACCGTCGTCTGGAAGGTGATGCTGCCGCCGGTGGCCGGGGCCAGGGGATCGCTCAGCCACCACTGGATGTGGGTGACGCCGCTGCACTCGCCGTCCTGCCAGGTGGCGCCGCCGTCGCACGAGGTGCGCACGGTGTAAGCGGTCACGCCGGCGGGCAGGGTGTTGCCGGTCCCGGCGGAGCCGGCGACGTAAGTCGTGCCGGCAGGGACGGCGTCCGTGAGAACCAGGGGCACGCCCACCGAGGGGTCGCCGGCCTCCACCGTGCCGGTGTTGCTGAAGGCCAGCGTATAGGTCAGGCTGGCCGGGAGGGCCGGGCCGATGGTCGTCTGATTGACGGACTTGTCCAGCGTCACCGCCGGCGGGCTGGAGCCGAGGGGCGGGATGCCGTAGCCGAAGTCGCCGTTGAACTTCTCGTTGTCGAAGCCGGAGGCGACCTCCTGGTAGGGGGTCAGGCCGGCGGTGCAGGCGCCGTTGAGGGCCACGAATTCGTAGAAGACCAGGCCGACGGCGCCGGTGTTGTCCGGGATGTGCTGGAAATAGAGCTGATCCTCAAAGGGGAGCAGGAGCTCGCCACCCCCCCTGAGCTTGACGATGAGGATGCCGTAGGTGCGGATGAGGCGGAAGCAGCCGGCGTCGAAGCTGGCCGGGTCGCCCACGGGCTGGAGCCAGGCGTTCTTGTCGGGCACCAGGTCGCCGTCGTTGTCGAAGCCGTGGCCCACGTTGCCCAGGTCGTACCAGATGCCCTGGGTGACCAGGCTGTCGCCCGGATAGGCGGTGTTGCCGCCGCCGGGGGCCAGCGTGTCCCAGCCCAGGGACTCGCCGATGGCGGTCAGGTATTGGTCGGGCACCTTGCTGGTGGTCTGCGGCCAGATCTTGTTGGCCATGGCCGAGATCTCGTTGCGCAGGGTGACGCGGCGAGTGATGTCGGCGCGCAGGGGGGTGCCGGCATCGTCGGCAGTGGCCCAGATGTCGAACTGGAGCCACAGGTCGTCGTCCGGCTTGACGCCGCGCGTGACGCTGTCGCCGTTGTCGTCCAGCTGCGGATAGCTGACCAGCCAGTACTGGGTGACGCACGCGCCGGCCGCGATCGTCCCGATCGCGCGGGTGGCGTCCGCCGTGCCCGCGCTGCCGCCTTCATGCGTCAGGGTGAAGGTGCCCACCTGCCCGGTCGGCGGGTTGGTCCGCGAGGGGTAGACGCCCGGGGTGCTGTCGACCGGGTTCGTGTCGCCGTTGGGGTCGTAGTCGCCGATAAAGGCGAAGGCGTTGGTCAATGCGTTGGCGCCGTCGTTGCAGATCTGGGCGCCCATCATGGCCGAGCGTGGGCCATACGTGGAGGGGCTCTCCACGTTGGAGTCGACGACCAGGTTGTAGGCGGCCAGCACCTCGATTCGCAGATCGCCGGCGGGGTTGGCGGCGCCGGCCGACCGGGGGGTCAGGGCGAGAAACAGGCCGGCGAGAGCGACGACGAGCCAGATAGCCTGGCGACGAGCGGGGTTAGGGCGATGGATCAACATAGGGTTCCTACCGGGCTTTCTGGTTGATGCCGCACGCTGGCTGGGAACAGACGATGGCGCTCGATGGCGCCGCCGCTTTCCAGACGCGGGGCGGGCTTGTGGTTTCCACGGCTGTGGCCAGACACGTACGCCATGAATTATCCGCGCATTTCGGGGCCCCCGCCTGGGCTGCACAGGTGAAACCGGTACTATCCAGGACCCATTTCCCATCCGGCCCGCGCGCTTTATACCGGCAGCGCGCGCCGGCCAGCGACCTGATCGCTTTCTGATCGCGGCGTGGCTATGATGCCGGCATGGTGGGCGGCTACCGTGGCCGCCCGGATCCACCAGAGGAATGCGACATGAACCGGAATCTGCTGGCCTCCCTGATTGTGGGCGTTTGCCTCCTGGCGTTGCCGTTGCTGGCCTTCGCCGCGGTCGACTCGGAGCGCCTGGCCGCGCCCGCGGGCGGGACGATCTGGTATGTCGACGCGGCCAGCGGCAGCGACGTCAATAGCTGCCTCACTCCTGGCGCGGCGTGCGCCACGATCGGGGAAGCGGTGGGCCGGGCTACCGACGGCGACACGATCCAGATCGCCGCCGGGGTTTACCCGGAATACCTGGACCTGAACACGGACCTGCTCCTGTTGGGCGAAGGCCCGGCGAACACCATCCTCGACGGCGAGAACAGCCACCGCGTTTTGCAGCTGTCGGGCATCGCGGACATCACCGCCAGCTCCCTGGCCATCCGCGGTGGCTGGCAGGCGGGCAACGAGGGCGGCGGCGCCATCCGCAACCTGGGCCGGCTGACCCTGGACAACGTCCATGTCTATGACAGCGCCTCTGAGAACTTCGGCGGGGCCATCTACAACAACGGCGACCTGATCGTGCAGAACAGCGAGGTGACCAGCAACACCACCGCTGGGACCGGCGGGGCGATGAACAACTGGTATGGCGGGTCGATCACCGTCACGCACAGCCTGATCGCCGACAACGACGCCGCCCAGGGCGGGGCCATCTTCAACCTGGCGACGGTGCGCCTCGAGGACTCGACCCTGCGCGGCAACAGCGTGGCCCAATTCGGCGGCGCGGTGACCGTGTACAACGGCGAGGTCACGCTGGAGCGGGTGACCGTGGTGGGGAACGAAGCGGTCAACAGCGGCGGCGGCCTCTACGTCGGCTTGGGCGCCATGCACCTGATCAACACGACGGTGAGCGGCAACCAGGCGAACCATGGGGGCGGCCTGGCGGTCCTGGGTACGAGCGCCATCGCCACCATCCTGAACAGCACTTTCAGCGCCAACGCGACGCCGGGCGCCGGTGTCACCTACGGCGGGATCTACAGCAGCGGGGCGCTGACGATCACGAACAGCCTCGTCGCCGGCAACGATGGGCGGCAATGCCTGGCCGGCGGGGACTGGGCCTCGGGGGGGCACAACCTGTCGAGCGACGGCTATTGTGATTTCGACGCCCCGGGCGACCTGGAGTTCACGGACCCGCTGCTGGCGCCGCTGGGCGACTACGGCGGCCCGACGGAGACGCACGCCCTGTGGCCCGGCAGCGCGGCCATCGACGCTGGCGACGACCCGGCGTGCCCGGCGGAAGACCAGCGCGAAGTGGCTCGGCCGGTCGACGGCGACAACAGCGGCGCGGCGACG
>JBFGLK010000149.1:0-7216 GCA_041576195.1 Promineifilaceae bacterium (SeqCode) | reverse complement strand
CGGCGATGTCCGTCTCCAGGCGATCGCCGACCATGGCCGTCGCTTCGACCGGCGCGCCGAGCCGGCGTAGCGCCTCCTCGAACAGGAGCGGCCCGGGCTTGCCTACGACGACCGGCTGGATGCCGGTGGCGGCGACGAGCGCCGCCTGGATGGCGCCGGCGCCGGGGAGGGTGCCAAGCTCATGCGGGACTGAGGGGTCGGGATTGGTGGCGTAGAAGGCCGCCCCCGCATTGATGTGCAGCGCGGCTGCGGCCAGATGATGGTAGCGGACCTGGCGGTGGATGGCGGCGACGACGAACGCGGCCGGTTCCCGTGTTGCCACGTCGAGAGGCGCTTCGGGGTCGAGGATGTCGAAGCCGTGCTCGGCCAGGACCTCGGCAAGGGCTGGCTCGCCAACCACAAAGACCTTGCTGCCCCTCACGTAACGACTGGCCAACGCGCCGGCAGTGGCCACTCCCGACGTGAGAATGCGCTCTGGGCGAATGGCCACGCCAAAGCCTGCCAGCTTGGCGACGTAGTCCAGGACGGTCTTGCTGGCGTTGTTCGTGGCCAGAATCGCCTCGATCCGCAGCCGCTCGAGCGTCTGGAAGAAAGCCGCCAACCCTGGGGCTGGCGTGTCGCCGCGCCAGAGGACGCCGTCCATGTCCATGATTAGGAAGCGAATCCGCTCGAGCCCGTTGGCCGACCCCGGGCGGGGATCGGCGCTCACGGCGCCACCCCGACCAGCGCCCGGGCGAGCTCCATCTCGTAGACGAGTGGCATCAGGCGAAAGGCGTCGGATGGGACGATGAGGTTGTAGCCATCGATCTCCCGATTGAGGGCAACGATCTCCTGGCGGAACGCATCGCGCGCTCGCTGCCAGGTCGCCTCCGCAAGGCCGTCCTCGGGTCGGAAGGCAACGCGGGCGTGGTAGAGATCGTGCGCGCGCCGCAGCGGTATGGCGATTCGCTCACGCCGGCGCATGATCTCTTGCCGGCGCGCGATCCACGGCAGCGTAAAACCGTTGCTCTTGAGCAGGTGGTAGGCGAGACGGCGGTCCGGCGCCTCAAACGGGTTCTCCTCGTCGTCTGGCAACGGCCGTCCTTGCCCACGCAGGTTGTCGAATTCGCCCTGCTCCATCGCCTCGCGAATCCGCCGCTCGATGAAGCTCTCCCAGTCAGATCGTTCCATACTCGCTCCAGGGCGCAAGTAGGCGCCCGGACCCATTCTTGCGCCAGGGCGCCTCCCTGTCAAGGGGCATAGCGGCCATCGCTCAGCAAAGGCGCCGGCGCGAACCGCTACAGCGGGCTCGCACCGGCGCCGCAGGACAACTGATTATCCTCTAGCGATCCGACACCCCGGTTACCGTCCCAAGCCACCGGCCGCGGACGCCGCTGCCATCGAGGCAGTAGCGGAATCCCCGGTAGTTGTCCCCAAACGGGAAACCAAGCGACAGCGCGCCACAGTGCGAACCATCAGTGTAGCGCATGAGCAACAGCGCCGGGGTGACTCGGAGCGTCCAGAGGCCGCCATTGCCCGACTCGTCGTCGAAGCTGCCGTCTTCCCAGGGGATGTAGTGGCCGGTACCGCTGTCGCCGTCGTTCATTGCGTAGGCGTAGTCCAATTCCAGCGCCGGCTGCGGCCCGGTCCCGCACCAATCGATCGTTCTCTGTAGCGTCGCCTGCTGGGCCGGTGCCGGCAACGCCTCCAGCGGAAAGCCCCAGAACGTGGCCCGATAGCCGGTGTCCACACTGACGGCGGCACCGCCACGGTCGCCGGCAAACGCGCGCGCCGCGCCGGGCACCGGCGCAAGGCGATCGCTGTAGTTGGTGAACGGGTAGGCGAGCGCATAGGGACCGAGCCCGGCGTAGACGCCACGGCCGTCGACCGTCGTCTGGGTAACGTCGTTGTTGTAGTCACCAACGCCAAGGTAGTTGGCCATGAATGGGGTCAACCCCCGGTCATAGATGTAGTCTTGTGAACTCAGAAGGAGGCAATTGCCGGCATCGAGGTAGACGCCAAGCGCTGCCTCTCCCTGTGCCCCGGGACCGGCGGCGCCGCCGAACTCGTCACCCGTGAACCAGATCACGAACTCGTACTGAAGCAGGGTCGCCGCGTCCGGCTCGTTGTCGCTGTTGTTCGTATTCCAGAGGTCGTAGGCGAGGCCAAGGCCGGACAGCAACGTGACATATGCCGGCTGCACATCCGGGCTGTTGTCGTCGTCATCGACGAGCAAGATCGATGGCACGTCCGCCGTCGTGAAACTGAACGGCGTCCCCCACGCGCCGGTGCCGCAGGCATTGATCGCGCGCACGCGCCAATAGTAGGTCGTCAATTGCGCCAGGGGCGTGCCGACGACGTGGCTAGTCGCCGCGGTTGTCGCTGCATACACTACGTTGGTGAACGCAGGATCGGTGGCGATCGCCACCTCGTAGGCACTGCCCTGCGCCACGGCCGACCAGGTTAGCGTCGGGACCGGCGGCACCTCCGTCGCGCCGTCGGGAGGTGCCAGCAACGTCACACTGCCGGGGACTGCCGTGAACAGGTCGAGCCCAACCGTCGCGCTGTCCGTCTTTGTCTCCGGGTCAGACCCGGTGCCGGTGATCGTCAGCTCGTAGCTGCCGGCAGCGCCATTGGCCGTATCGCCGATGGTCAGAAGGCTGATGCCGGGTGGGACTAATACCGGCGGGGCGAAGGTCGCCGACGTGCCGACCGGATGGCCCTCGGCGCTCAGGGTTACATCGTAGTCATAGCCCTGGATTTGCAGGAGCTCAACCTGGTAGTTGCCGTTTGCCGGCGCGCAGATGGCCAGCGTTTCTGGCGTGGCCGTCATCAGGAAGGTCGGCCCGCCACGGACAATCGCTTCTTCGACCGCCGCCAGGGCGTCGATGGTGCCATAGCCCCAGTCGTTGTTGGGGCCGTCGACGTAGTCGCCGCCGCAGTTGCTGCCGGTCTGCCCCGTTAGGCGGACGGCCGTATCGCTGATGGCATCGTAGGTGGTTGCCAGGTCACCGCGCAAGGCAGGGCTGGCGCTCCACATGAGCCCGATCAAGGCCGTCGCGTGCGGGCCGGACATGCTGGTGCCGCTCCAGGCTTCGTAGGAACTACCAGGCACGGACGAGCGGATGTTCTCACCCGGGGCCATGATGTCTGGGAAGAAGTGATTGGGGTAGAGGTCTGACGGCCCGCGACTACTGAAGCTGGTGATCGTGCCCGGCAGGACGCCGCCGGCGTGCTGGACCGAGCCGGTGGTGAGCACCTGTCGGTAATCCCCAGGGGACCGAAGCGAGGCGCAGCCGGGCCCTTCGTTGCCCGCGGACACCTCTACGGCAATGCCGGCAGCCTGCAGGGCCGCGATCTCGTCCTCGAAGACCGGGTCGTTGCCGCCCCAATAGCCCCAGGAATTGGTAATGGCGTCGGGCGCCATATCCGGGTCCGGGTTGGCGCCGCTCAGGTCCCAGGGCGCCAGATCCCACTCGAAGCACGTGGTGAAGGTCAGGTCGGACCCGCTGCCGCCGTTGGTCATGTTCTTGCAGTGAACAGTCTTGGCGCCTGGCGCCATGCCGATGCGATTGGCGCCCCCGTCATCGCCGACCATCGTGCCGGTCGTGTGCGTGCCATGTCCGTGGCCATCGCCGGGCACCATGGGATAGGTTCCGGTGGCATCCCACCAGTTGTAGTTGTGGTTGACGATAACGCCATCCCAGCCGCGGTAGTGAGCGAGGATGGCCGGGTGGTCCCAATCCAGGCCGGTATCATTGCCGGCAAGGACGGCGCCGACGCCAGTGTAGCCGAGCGCCCAAACGTCGTCGACATTGACGAAGGTCAGATTGGGCTCGATCACGTCGGTGGCCTCTGGGGCGGCGCGGCGATCGACGGGTTCCTGGAGCTGAAAGGAGCGATTGGGCGCCAGCCGATCCACTTCGGGCCGCCCGGCGAGCGCCAGCGCCAGGTCGAGGTCGCCAGCGGCCACATAGATCTTATTGGCGATGTAGAACGGCCGGTGCTGGATGCCGGCAGCGCCGAGGGCACCGAGGACGCCGGCCTGTGTCCGGTCGGCCGTTTCGCGCAGCGCCGCGAAGACGAAGCGGCCCTTCGCCACCTTGGTTGTCAGAACGTTCGCGGGGCTCAAGTCGGCCCTCTCGGCCAGCACGACGAAGAAATCCGTTTCGTCGCCGGCGGCCAGTGCTGCCAGCACCTGGTCATCGATCTTGGCCAGCGCCGCGCCCTGGTCTGGCGGTTGGCGCTGCGCGGCGGCCTGACTGCCAATCACGACGATCAGGACCAGCGCCGCCAGCGTGACGGCGACCATGCGCGCCATGGGTAGAGTGTGCCGGTTCATCGGTGATCCCTCCTGTGGTTTCGGTCTCGTATCCCCCCAAGGAACGGGCGCCAGCGTGCCGGCGTCGACCGTCTCCTGTCATTGTACCCGGCGGGAGCGGGCCGTGTCCAGCGTGGTCGGCCCGGAGGGTCCGCACTTTCCGGCGTGGTGGCCGTTACCAGCAGGCCACGCCACAGGCCCATGTCGTGTCTCCGAAGTCAAGCTGGGTAAGGGTTTGGGCGGGTCGTATGCAGAGGTTGAGGGAGTGCGGGGGAATCTCCCCGGAAGGTCCTGCTGCCACCCGGCGTCAGCGCCGATACCAGGCCAGCTGGTCGCTGAGGAAGTGGACCCGGGCCAGGATGCGTGCCGCCTCGGCGTCCGTCGCCAGGCGCGGCGCGCCACCAAACTGGACGATGGCCGGCACTAGCTCCACCTGGCGTACACCTTCATGGTCCAGCCAGATCCGGGCAATGGCGGTCTCTGGCGGCCCGTCAATCGTGAACGCGAAGTTACCCAGGCCATAGAGAATCGTACCACCGGGCGCAAAGGCGACGCCTTGCAGGACGTGGGCATGGTGACCAATGACGAGATCGGCGCCGGCGGCGACGGCCGCGTTGGCGATCGCCAGCTGCTCGTCGCTCGGAGCGTCGATGTACTCGTAGCCGCTGTGCAGCAGGACGACGACCAGGTCGGCGTGTTCACTCGCGGCGGCGACGTCATGAGCGACACGCTCGGGCTCGCCCCAGGCCAGGCCCGGCACGTCCGGGCCGGCGGTCCACCAGCGGGTGTCGAAGCCGCCTATCTCCACGGGCACGTTAACGTAGCCAAGGAAGGCAAGCTGCACGCCCTTGGACTCCAACACAGCGGGCGCATACGCGGTCCTCTCGTCAAGCCCGGCGCCGATGACCGCGATGCCTTGAGCCGCCAGCAAGGCAAGGCCCTCGCGCAGCGCGTCATGGCCGAAGTCAAGGGCGTGGTTGTTGGCGAGTGTCAGCAGGTCGAAGCCGGCCAGGGCCATCGACGCCGCGGCCTCGGGCGGCGAAAGGAAGGCGTAGCGCTTCGGCGCCGGCTCACCGGCAGTGCCCAGGGCTGACTCCAGGTTGCCGACCGTGATATCTCCATCCCGGAGCACATCGGCCACGGCGGCAAACGGAGCATCAAGCTCCCCCCGGCCCAGCCGGAAGCCCAGCGAGCGATCCAGCATCAGGTCGCCCACGGCGACGACCAGGACGGGCTCGGAGAATGCCAGTCGGGGAGCGAGCGCGGCGGCGAGCGACGCGATCGCCTCGGCCGGTCCGCCGTCGAAGCGCCAGGCACGCCAGCCCGAATACCCGGACTCCCAGGGAAGCTTGCCATCCAGCCGCAGTGCTTTGAGTGGTGGGCGGACCGCCCGTGCCGGCATCCAACAGGGCAGAGTCTCTGGTGGCGTCCCGGCGCAGTCAGGGTAGGCGCCGCTGCTGGCCTCGCTCGCCGGCAGCCCTCGCCGCCCGTCGCTGAAGCGCACGACCAGGGCCATCGTCTCGGTAATGGCGCCCGTCGGGGCCGACGCGACGGCCGGCACCAAGACGATGTCGGCCGCTTCGTCGCTCGCGCTCAGCCAGGCATAATCACCCTCCCTGGCGGCCAGGTCGGCCAGCGTCAGCTCCACCGCGTATGCCAGAGCCGGAGGGTACGCCAACGTCACGGGTTGGGGCGTCGCCGTAGGCGCCGGCGTCCAAGTAGGCAGCGGCGTGACCGTCGCCGCGATCGGGGAGAGTGTCTTCGTCGGCGCGACCGGAGTCGCGCGGGCCAGGGCCACTGGAGAGGGCTGCGCAGGCCGGTTAGGCACATCGGGCTGTGTGGGTCGCCGCGCCTCTGGAGCTGCGGGCCGGCACGCAGAGGCGAGCAGCCACATCAAGCCGAGAAAGCCCAGGGACATCTTCGGCCGGTTCAAGGTACGCAAGGCGGCCCATCCCGACCAAGGAGGAAGTCGGTCAGCGTCAGCCCGGACTCCTGCAACTCGATTGCCAGCGGCACGCCAACGTACCGGAAGTGCCAAGGCTCGTAGTAGAAGCCCGTCGTCTCCAGGGCATGGCGCGGGTAGCTAAGTGTAAAGCCATAGCGGGGCGCATTCTCGAGCAGCCACTGACCCTCGCTCGTCTGATAGAAATAGGTGTGAAACTCGATGTCGGGATCGCCGACAACCGCCCCCAATTCCGGTGAGCCGAAGTCGACTGTCGTCCCCAACTGGTGCTCGCTGAAGCCAGCGGGCGCGCTGATGATATCGACGCTGTCCGGGTAGAGCCGCCGCCATTTTTCGCGCGCCGTGGCCTGCTGGTCGAAGCTGCGGAAGCCCGAGATGATGAATGGTTCGAGGCCATCCGCTTCCATATCGGCGATGAGACGCTGGAGCGGCTCGATGATGACAGCGCGCACTTCGGTCGGGTAGCCCAGCGTGACGCGCGGACCGAAGTAGTCCGAGAGGAGCACCAGGTCAGAAGGGCGATAGCGGCGACCAAGACCATAGGTCCGGGTCACCAGCGTCAGGAGGTCGTCTGCCGGCACGCGCTCGGCGCACTGGCCCAGGGGCGTGGCCGTAGGAGATGGGGTGGCCGTCGGCGATGGGGGCGGGGTTGGGGTGTCCGTAGGCGTGGGCGACGCCGTCACCGTTGGTTGAGGCGTGAGCGTGACGGGCTGGGCGGGGCGTATTGGCGGCGCTGACGTTGCCGGCACCGTGGGATCCGGCGCCGCCAGGGCCGCGGGGGCGACCGGCGGCGCCGGTTGGCACGTCGCGGTGGCCAGGGCCATCAGGGCGATCGCCGCGATCGTTGGGACCCGGCCCATTACGACTCCGGTTCCCCCCAACCGCCGCCGCCTGGCGTCTCCATGACGAGCAAGTCGCCGTCGCCGAGATCCATTACACACTTGCCCGGCAGG
>JBFGLK010000148.1:0-7254 GCA_041576195.1 Promineifilaceae bacterium (SeqCode) | reverse complement strand
CGGCCATCGACCTGGCCCGCGACCGGGGCGCCCTGCACGGCGTGATCAACTGTGCCGGCATCGCCATCGCCGCCACCGTCCTCAGCAAGAAGCGCGGTCTGCACACGCTGGAGGCCTTCGCCCGCGTCGTCGACGTCAACCTCAACGGCACCTTCAACGTCATCCGACTGGCCGTCAACGCCATGAGCGAGAACGAGCCCGAGGAGACGGGCGAGCGCGGCGTCATCGTCAACACCGCCTCGGTCGCCGCCTTCGACGGCCAGGTCGGCCAGGCCGCCTACGCCGCCTCCAAGGGCGGCATCGTCGCCCTGACGCTGCCCCTGGCCCGCGAACTGGCCCGCTTCGGCATCCGCGTAGTGACCATCGCCCCCGGCATCTTCGACACCCCGATGCTGGCCGGCCTGCCCGAGGACGCCCGCCTGTCGCTCGGCCAGCAGGTCCCCTTCCCCTCTCGCCTGGGCGACCCGGACGAGTACGCCGCCCTGGCGCAGCACATCGTGGAGAACCCGATGCTCAACGGCGAGGTCATCCGTCTCGACGGCGCCCTGCGCATGGCCCCCCGCTAGCGCCATGATCGCGATCCAGCCCTACCTCCATACCCGCAACGCCTATGGCCCGGCCTTTGCCGGCAACGACCGCCTGGCCTTCCTCTCCGACATCACCGGCCAACACCACGTCTGGGCGGTCGACCTGACCGCCGGCGACCCGGCCTGGCCCGATCAGCTCACCTTCGGCAGCGAGCGCGCCCTCCACGTCAGCGCCATCCCCGACGGCACCGGCCGCTTGCTCTTCAGCCGGGACGTCGGCGGGAACGAGAACGCCCAATTCTTCCTCCTCGATCCCGCGACCGGCGCCGAGACCCCCCTGACCGCCGGCTACGAGGCCGCCCTCCACCTGCCCGAGATCTGGAGCCGCGACGGCCAGACGTTCTTCTTCGCCGCCAATCGCCGCCACCCCGGCCTGTTCGATCTCTACCGCCAGGCGCCGTCCGGCCCGGCCGATATGATCTGGGAGAACGATCGGCCCGGCTACCTCGTCAGCCTGGCCCTCTCCCCAGACGGCCGGCGCCTGGCCTTCAACCGCATCTTCAGCTCCTTCCACCACGACCTCTGGGAGCTGGACCTGGCCGCCGGCGCAGCGCAGCGCCTGGATGACCCGGCGACGACGGCCGTCTACGACCACCTGGCCTACGCGCCGGACGGCGAGAGCCTGTTCTGTTGCACCGACGCCGGCGCCGACTTCCGCTACCTGGCCCGCCTCGACCGGCGTGCCGGCGCCCTCACGCCCGTGATCCAGCCCGATTGGGACGTGGAAGCGGCCGCCCTCTCCCCGGACGGCGTGACGCTGATCTACGCCGTCAACGAGGAGGGCGCCTCGCGGCTCTATCGCCTCGACCTGGCGACCGGGGCGAGCGCGCCGGCCCCGGTGATCAACGACGGGGTCGGATTGCTCAACCCGTTCGGCGAAGGCGGCCTCGCCTTCTCCCCGGACGGCCGCCGGGTGGCCTTCGCCTTCATGCGCCCGACGCGCCCGTTCGACGTCTACGTCTGGGACCTGGCCGCCGACACCGTCCGCGCCGTCACCCGCTCGTCGACCGGCGGCTTGCCGGCAGATCGCTTCGCCGAGCCAGATCTCGTCCACTTTCCCACCTTCGACGCCCGCCAGATCCCGGCCTGGTACTTCCGCCCCCAGGACACCGGGCCAGAGCCGTCGCCGGCCGTCGTCCTCGTCCACGGCGGCCCGGAGAGCCAATTCCGGCCCATGTTCCACTTCCTGGTGCAATACCTGGGCGCCGCCGGCTACGCCGTCCTGGCCCCCAACGTGCGCGGCTCGACCGGCTACGGCAAGGCCTATGCCCACCTCGACGACGTCGAGAAGCGCATGGACTCGGTCGCCGACCTCGGCTACGCCGCCCACTGGCTGCGCGCCCGGCCAGAGATCGACGGCGACCGGCTGGCCGTCTACGGCGGCAGCTATGGCGGCTTCATGGTCCTGGCCGCCCTGACCAACCATGCCGGCCTGTGGGCCGCGGGCGTGGATATCGTGGGCATCAGCAGCTTCGTCACCTTCCTGGAAAACACCAGCGACTACCGGCGCGCCCACCGGGAGGCCGAGTACGGCAGCCTGGACCGGGATCGCGACTTCCTGGAGCGCATCTCCCCCATCAACTATCTGGCGGCCATCGACGCCCCGCTCTTCGTCATCCACGGCGCCAACGACCCCCGCGTGCCCCTGGGTGAGGCGGAGCAGATCGTCGCCGCGTTGCGCGAGCGCGATCACCCGGTTGAGTTCCTCGTCTTCCCCGACGAGGGCCATGGCGTCGTCCGCCTGGCCAACAAGGAAGTCATGTATCCCCGGGTCGTCGCCTTTCTGGATCGCTACGTCCGCGGGCGGTCCACCTGAGGCGGGCCCGATCCGGAATGCCAGCGATGGAGCCCAGCAAGATCGTCCCCCGAGGCATGCGGCGCGAGGCCGAACTGGATTTGAGCAGCCGGCGGGCCGCCATCCTGCTCAATCTGGTCGCCGTCCTCTCGCTGGTTGTCTGGGCCTGGCTCTTCTTGCGCCTGGCCGGCTGGCTCCGCCCCGGCCTGCAGGGGCGGCTTGATCCGTTCGCCCTGCGCGCCGGCCTGAGCTGGCCGGCCGTGCTGGGCGTCATCGTGGGGGTGTTGCTCCTGCACGAGGCCGTGCACGGGCTCTGCTTCTGGCTCTTCACCCGCGAGCGGCCGGTATTCGGCCTGGGCTTGCTGCACGCCTATGCCGCCGCCCCAGATTGGTACCTGCCGCGCAACGCGTTCCTGGTCACCGGCCTGGCGCCGTTGGCGGTCCTGTCCCTGCTGGGCGTCGCAGCGCTGCCGATCGTGCCGGCATCCTGGGTGGCCCCGCTGCTACTCGGCCTCATCGTCAACGCCGGCGGCGCGGTGGGCGATCTCTACGCGGTCGCCCGCCTGCTGCCCTATCCAGCCGGGACGCTGGTGCGCGACACCGGCGCGGTGATGCAAATCTATGTCCCGGCGCCCGACCCGGCCCACGAGCTGGCGCCGCGGTGGGCGGCCCTGATGAACCGGCTGGGCGTCGACCCGGATATCGCCGAGGCCCGGTTCGCGGTCCTCAGACAGCACTACGACACCAACCGCAGCTACCACGATCTCATCCACGTCCTGCAATTGCTCGAGCTCCTCGATCGCTTCGTCGACCGGGCCCCGGACGCGAATCGGGACGCCGTCGAGCTGGCCATCTGGTATCACGACGCCGTCTACGAGCCGGGCGCGGCGGACAACGAGGCCCGCAGCGCCGCCCTGCTTCGCCGGAGCTTCGCCAGCGTCCTGGCGCCGGCGCTGCTTGACCAGGTCGACGAGCTCATCCAGGCCACCACGCATGAGCGGCGCCCGGACGATCCGGTCGCCCGCCTGCTGGTCGACCTCGATCTGGCGCCGCTGGCCGCCAGCCCGCGGCGCTTCGTCGCCCAGAGCCAATCGCTGCGGCACGAATACGCGGCCATCCCCGACGAGGTCTACTACCCCGGCCAGGCGCAGCTGTTTCGCCGCCTCCTGGAGCGGCCCCGCCTCTACCTGACAGACACCCTGGCCCCCCTCGAGTCGCTCGCCCGCCGCAACCGGCTCGCCCGTCTGGCCGAAATCGAAAACCGCCCGTAGAGACGCCCTGGTGGGGCGTCTATCTTTTTCCGGCGGAGTGTTATCCCGGCCCTGCCGTTTGTCTCCTTCCCCCGCGCCAGGCACCCGACCAACCAGACTAACTGACTAACCCACCAACAGCCTCACCCCCAGCACCGCCAGCAACACGAACACCGCCTGGCGAAAGCGCCGCGGGTCAATCCGCTCGCCGAACAGGAACCCGGCGATCAGCCCCAGGGCCGCCCCGGGTAGCGCCAGCAAGACCAGGCGCCAGACCACGGCCGTAAACATCCCGTTGACGACGTGCCCGCCCAGAGTCACCAGTCCGATGACCAGGAAGTAGCCCTGCAGGTTGCTCTTGAACGTCGCCGGCTCCCAGCGGCGGCAGGTGCCATAGACGATGATCGGCGGCCCGCCCGTGTTGTAGGCCCCATTCAGCAGGCCGCCCAGAAAGCCCAGCCCCACCGCCCACCCCGGATGCTCCAGGCGCGGCAGCCGGGGCGACAGGAAGGCGT
Source organism: Promineifilaceae bacterium (SeqCode) (assembly GCA_041576195.1). Classification (GTDB taxonomy): domain Bacteria; phylum Chloroflexota; class Anaerolineae; order Promineifilales; family Promineifilaceae; genus JAGVTM01. The sequence continues at coordinate 3,107 of JBFGLK010000148.1, read as the reverse complement.
ACGCCGCGTAGGCCAGCAGCAGGCCACCCAGCAGCAGCGTCACCGGCCGCTCGTCCACCCGGCGCAGGAACAGGATGCCCAGCGGCACCCCGAACAGGCCCGCGCCGGTGGCTAAGGCCACCGCGCGCAACGTCAACGCCTGCCGGTAGCGCAGCAAGATGGCCAGCTCGCCCAGCAGGGCGATCAGGGCCACCAGCGGCGCCGCCACCTGGATGCCGACGACCGCGACCAGCAACGGCATGGAGACAAGGGCCAGACCGAAGCCGGTGGTGGCCTGTACGAAGATGGCCAGGAAGAGGATCAGGGAGACGAGCATGGGCCTGACTCGCGGGGCCGGCACCGACGAGAGCCGCGCATTGTACCACGGATCCAGGCCCGCATGACGCGGAGACGACCGTGCGCCCCGTCACGAACGAGGCCTACGTGCGCGATGGTTGAGAGGGGCGCAGTGGGCCGCGCCCCTGCGCCGTCTAACTGCGGCCTATGCCGCCACCACCCCACCTTGCCTCACCCCCCTACTCCCCTATAATGGGCGCGTCGACTGCCGCCGGCTCCCGTTTCTCCGCGAGGTGACCCATGAACGCCATCTACTGGTTTGAAATCTCCGTGGCCGACATCGAGCGCGCCGTGACCTTCTACAATACCCTCCTGGGCGCTGAGATGAAGCCCATGGATTTGACGGAAACGATGGGCACCCACGTCGCCATGATTCCAGATCGCGGCGGCGTCGGCGGGATGCTCGTCCAGGGTGAGGTCCACGGCTACTTGCCCAGCAAGGAAGGAGCCCTCGTCTATCTGAACGTGGACGGCGACCTCGAGGACACCCTCAACCGGGTCGAGCCGGCCGGCGGCAAGATCCTGCTGCCCAAGACCAGCCTTGGCGACCACGGCTGGACCGCCTGGATCGAGGACACCGAAGGCAACCGCGTCGGCCTCCGCGCCCCCTCCTGACCCACCAACCAGCAGACCAAAAAACGAGCCAACAAACCACACCACCAGGACATCCTTCCCTGTCCCGCATTTTGCGATCCGGCGCGCCACGCATTAAACTACAGGGCTTGCCCAGGCCCGGTGGCGCTGGGCGTGGGACAGAAGTACATCATGGCACAGTGGCATCCCTACCTGGAGCGGATTAACGGGCACCACCACACCGTGGTCGGCGACCTGCAGATCGCCGAAGCGATCTACAGCCCCCAACTCCGCAATCATCGCGACATCTTGGTCTGGCTTCCCCCGTCCTATGCCGGCACGCCCGAGCGCCGCTACCCCGTCCTCTACATGCACGACGGGCAAAACTTGTTCGACGAGACCACCAGCTTCGCCGGCGAATGGGGCGTCGACGAGACGATGCAACGGCTCGCCCGCCAGGGGCACGAGGCGATCGTCGTCGGCATCCCCAACATGGGCCTCCGCCGCCTGGACGAGTACAGTCCCTTTCGCGACGCTCGCCTGGGCGGCGGCGAGGGCAGTCGCTACGTCAACTTCATCGCCGACACCCTCAAGCCGCTCGTCGACGCCCGGTTTCGCACCCTTCCCGGCCACGACGACACCGGCATCATGGGATCCTCGATGGGCGGGCTGATCAGCCTCTACGCCTTCTTCTACCGCCCCCGCATCTTCGGCTTCGCCGGGGTGATGAGCCCTTCAGTCTGGTTCGCCGAAGAGTCGCTCCTGGACTACGTGGATGACGCCGACTACAAGCCGGGCCGCATCTACCTGGATGCCGGCACGCGCGAATTCGCCGGCATGAGGGTGGACCGCCTGTTCCACACCGGCTCGCGCCGCTACTACGGCCGCGTGCGCCGCTTGAAGCGCATCCTGGTGCGCAAGGGCTACCGGCCCGTCCACCAGCTCCTGCACGTCGAAGAGAAGGAAGCGCGGCATGAGGAGGCCGCCTGGGCGCGCCGCCTCGATCGGGCCATCACTTTCTTCCTCCACCCCTAGCCGGCGAACCGCCCCGGCCGCCCGCCCCCAAATCCCGATGTCCGCTCCCCAGCTCCCCGGGCCCGGCGCCTTCCCGACGCTGATCGACGCCCTGCGCTGGCGCGCGACCCAGCAGCCCGACCGCCGGGCTTTTCTCTTCCTCCCTGATGGCGAGACCGCCGGCGACGCCATCGACTACGAGGCGCTGGACCGCCGCGCCCGCGCTCTGGCGGCCCGGCTCCAGGCCGGCGACGCCTCCGGCGAGCGCGTCCTCATCCTCCATCCGCCCGGCCTCGACTACCTGGTCGCCTTCCTCGCCTGCCTCTACGCCGGCGCCGTGGCCGTGCCGGCATACCCCCCACGCCCCGGCCGCCCCCTGCCCCGCCTCCAGGCCATCCGCGCCGACGCGGCCCCGGCCCTGGCCATCGCCGCCGCCCCCATCCGCGATCGCCTGGCCGCGACGCCCGACTTCGTCGCCCTGCGCTGGCTGACGCCCGCCGACGCGGCCCCGGCCGAGGCCGACCGCTGGCGCTCGCCCGACCCGGCGCCCGACGCCCTTTGCTACCTGCAATACACCTCCGGCTCGACCGCCGCGCCCAAGGGGGTGATGGTCAGCCACCGTAACCTGATGGTCACCTTGGCCGACATGGACCGCGGCTGGGACCATTCGCCAGACTCGGTCATCGTCTCCTGGCTGCCCCCGTTCCACGATCTGGGCCTGATCTATGGCCTCCTGCAGCCCCTTTACCTGGGCTGCCTGGGCGTGTCGCTGCCCCCCGAGGCGTTCGTCCGCCGGCCCGCCCGCTGGCTGGAGGCGCTGTCACGCTTCGGCGGCACCCACAGCGCCGGCCCCAACTTCGCCTACGACCTCTGCGCCCGCAAGACGACGCCCGCCGAGCGCGCCGGGCTCGACCTGAGCCGCTGGCGCGTGGCCCTGAACGCCGCCGAACCAGTGCGCCTGGCGACGATCGAGCGCTTCGCGGCCGCCTTCGCCCCCCACGGCTTCCGCCGCCGCGCCTTCGCCGCCGGCTACGGCCTGGCCGAAGCCACGCTCAAGGTCTCCACGGTGCCGGTAGACGCCGAGACGGCGTTCCTCCACCTCGACGCCGCCGCCCTGGAGCGCCACCGGGTCGTCCCCCAGCTTCCCGGCGCCCCCGGCGTCCGCGCCGTCGCCGGCTGCGGCT
>JBFGLK010000147.1:0-7300 GCA_041576195.1 Promineifilaceae bacterium (SeqCode) | reverse complement strand
GCTCTGGGCAAACTCCACGGGAGCGTTGGTCAACGCCATCAGCGGGCCATAAAGCCGGGTCAGCAGCGTGCTGAAGGCCACGATGGTGCCGATCGTCAGTTGCTCCTGGAGCACCAGGTAGCCACCGACCCAGTAGACCACCGCCGTGCCGATGGCGCTGACGATGCCCAGGGCGAGCATGAACCATTGACCCACGATGGCCGAGAGCACCCCGTTGTCGCGCACACTGGCAGCGTGCTGGCTGAAGCGGCCCATCTCATGCCGCTCGCGACCAAACAGCTTGACGAGCAAGGCGCCACTCACATTGAGCGTCTCGTTCATCACGTTGTTCATCTCGGCATTGTATTCCATCGACTGGCGGCGCAGCTCGCGCAGGCGGCGCCCGACGCGGCGTGCCGGCACGACAAAGAGCGGCAAAATGACGAGCCCGAGCAGGGTGAGGCGCCACTCCAGCGCCAGCATGAGCGCCAGCGTCGTCACCAGCGTGATCAGGTTCGTAATGATGTTCACCAGCGTGCCGGTGACCGCGCTCTGCGCTCCAATGACGTCGTTGTTCAGCCGCGACATCAGCTCGCCGGTGCGCGTCTCCGTAAAGAACCGCAGCGACATTCTCTGCATATGGCCATAGGTGGCTCGACGCAGGTCATAGATGATGCCCTCGCCGACCTGAGAGTTCAGACGTCGCTGAAAGACGCCAATCACGCCGTTGATGATTGGGATCGCCACCATGCCCAGACCGAGAAGCGTGAGCCGACCCAGATCGCGGTTGGGCAGCGCGTTGTCGATCAGGTCTCTGAAGAGGAGGGGCGAAATGAGGCTGAGGCCGGAGATGAGCAGTATGGCGATTAGCAGGCCGGCGACCCGACCACGATAGGGCGCGGCGAATTGCCAGACTCGGGCCAGGAGCGCGCGCGTCACCTGCGGGCGATCCTGCTCCTCGTCGTGTCGAACATAGGCCCACCACCCGCCGCCATGGAAACTCATAGCCGCTCCTTTTCGCGCCTGGTGACGGCGCCCTAGATGAGTCCGTGATAAGCGCCGCCGTCGACTGAGAACATGACGCCGTTGACATAGCTGGCCGCCGGCGAGACGAGAAAGGCGGCGACGCGACCGAACTCCTCGGGCTCGGCGATGCGCCCCAGAGGGATACCGGCGGTCACTCGGGCCAGCTCTTCGGCCGCGGTGGTGCCCCGGCTCGCCGCCCGCTGGGCCATCAACTCGTCGACCCTCTCGGTGCGCGTCCATCCGGGCAGAATGCTGTTGACGCGAATGCCGGCAGGACCCAACTCCTGCGAGAGCGTCTTGGTCAGGCCCAGAACCGCCGGCCGAAGCGCATTGCTCAACAGCAGAGCGTCGATCGGCTGCTTCGCGGAGATGCTGGTGATGGTCAGGATCGCGCCGGCCTCGCTGCGGCGCAAGTGAGGCAACGCCGTCTGGATCAGGTGGACGGCGCTCAAGAGCGTCAGGTCGGCCGCCGCCCGCCACTGGCGCATCTCCAGATCGTTAAACCGACCGCCCGGAGGGCCGCCGGCGTTGGTGATCAGAATGTCGAGGCCACCGAACGACTGAACCGTCTCGCCGATAAGATCCTCGACGTCCCGCGTTCGGGTGACGTCGGATGGTAAGCCGAACACCGAGGCGTCCGGGAACGCGGCGCTCAACCTCTCGACCGCTCGCTCAACCCCGTCCGGCTGACGGGCGCAGATGACGACGCTCGCCCCCTCAGCGGCCAGGTGCCAGGCGGTGGTGAACCCGAGCCCTTTGCTGGCCCCGGTGACGATGGCGACCTTGCCGCCCAATCCCAAGTCCATGACGTTCCTCCAATAACAGAGTACAGGGTCGAGGCAATTGCTTAGACAGCCAGTTTGGCCACTCCGGATTATCGCCGGCGGCGTCAGTGCGCGGTAACCCGATTGATGGTACGGCGATGACCGCGCGGCAGTGCTCGCCTCGCGCGCTCAGGCAAGCTCGATGCGCAGACGAGTGCCACCGATCATGATCACGTCGCCGCCGCTGACCACGGTGCCGCCTTCCACGGCGATCCCGTTGAGCCGCGTTCCATTGCGGCTGCCCAGGTCCTCGAGCCACCACTGTTGACCCCGCAATGTCAGGAGAGCGTGCTCGGCCGAGGCGTACGTATCGTTAATGACAATCGAGTTGCTCGGCGCCCGGCCCAGGCTGGTGACCGGCAGGAGGGGAAACCGCTGTTCCGTCCCAACCGGGGCTGACGCATCGCCCGGGTCCGCGTCCGCGACCAAGAGGCACAACGAGCCATAGCGTCGCTGCCGCTCACTGAGCACCTGTGCGGTGACTCGCATGTCCTGATAGATGATCCAGCCAATGTAACCGATGAAGACGAGAAGGAGAACGGCGCCGATCAGGCGGGCAACGAAGAGGGCAACGATCACGCTCATCCGCTGCCCTGGTGGCCGCCGGGATCCTGGTGGCGGGCCGATGGGAGCTCGGGGTCATGCGCATCTGTGGGCGTGTCCCGATAGACCTGGGTCCGGTCCTCCTCGCTGGCGTCGGCTGCGTGAATCTGGGCGGCCGGCGCCGTCGGGCCCTCGCCGTAGATGAGGCTCTCGCCGGCGACGTCGATAACATCGCCTGGCCGAAGCACGGACTCGCGCACGCGGACGCCGTTGACGAGCGTGCCGGCACGGCTCCCGAGATCGTAGACGATGAAACGGCCATAGCGCCAGCGGAGTTGCGCGTGCTGCCGGCTCACGCGCGGGTTCTCGAAAATGACGTCATTGGCGGCGCGCCGGCCCACGCTTACCAGCGGGCGCCGCAGCGGGAAGTGCTCTCGCCCGTTGACCACAAGGAACGCGTCCAGGACGGCGATTGCCTGCAGCTGTGCCAGCTCAGCTTCTTGTATCTCAAGAAGCTGCGTGGACTGCTCGGGCTCATCACCCAGCGTGAGCGTCACTTCAATCTGGTGCGGCGCCAGCGCGGCGCTCGCCTCAATCCGGACGTCCGGAACGGCGGCAAGCGCCGGCCCGCCATGCGCGAGAAGCGGCTCAAGCTCCGCCAATACGTCGCGCGCCAGGCGCGCCGTGGTCGACTCAAGCCGAGCCAAATCGATGGGATTGAGCGAAATGAGGGCGGCGGTGGCCAGACGGCCCACAGCCGCCTGGTCTTCTAGCGCCCGATGCAGCTCTGTGGCCAGCGAGGACGGTCCAATCTGACCGCCGAGAAGCCGGCTAAAGGTGTCTTCGACGAGCCGCTGCGCCAGGCGCTCGAACGAGGGGAGCCGCTTCTTCTTGGACATGGCTTTGGATTATAGCGACGGGAGGAAGGCCGTCAATCGCCGTTGCCGCGCCATAGGCATCCGGTATACTTCCAGTGTGTTGTCCGGTGATAACCCCTGAACAGATAGATATGGCGAACAGCGACCCCTATTCCGAGACGATGAGCGGCAAGCGCATCCGGTTGACGGCGTATGCTACGTGCGCTGGCTGAGCATCGAAACTCGGGCCGGCCGAGCTGGCGCACGTGTTGCGCCCACTCCAGGACATCTTTGCGCCGGAACGCTATCCGGATCTGCTGGTCGGGCTCGCCGCGGCGGACGACGCCGCCGTCTATCGGCTGGACGATGATCGGGCAATTGTGGCCACGACAGACTTCTTCCCGCCCGTCATCGACGATCCCTACGACTTCGGTGCCATCGCGGCTGCCAACGCCCTATCCGACATCTATGCGATGGGCGGCGAGCCGTTGTTCGCCATGAACCTGGTGGCCTTCCCGGACGATGCCGACCCGGCGGTCTTGCGCGAAATCCTGCGCGGCGGGGCGGAGATGGTGGCCAGTGCCGGCGCCGTGATTGCTGGCGGGCACAGCGTCAGCGACCGCGAGCCGAAGTATGGCCTCGCCGTCATTGGCACCATCGATCCGGCGCGCGTCATGACGAAGGGCGGCGCGCGGGTCGGCGATCAGCTCGCCCTCACCAAGCCGCTGGGCGTGGGCGTCGTCACCACTGCTCTCAAGGGAGGGACGGCCGCGCCCGAACATGTCGCCGAGGCCGTGCGTTGGATGAAGCGCCTAAACAAAGATGCCGCGCGGGCGGCCCGCGAGGCGGGGGCGACGGCCATGACGGATGTGACCGGATTTGGCCTGTTGGGCCACGCGCATGAGATGGCCCACCTTGGTCATGTCGGGATTCGGCTGGCGGCCGGCAGGCTACCCTGGCTGCCAGGGGCCCGCGCCTACGCCGAAGGTGGCGCCTTTCCCGGCGGCACCCATCGCAACTTCGACTACTACCACCCGTGGGTCAAGTTTGATCCAGCCCTTGACGCCGTGCTGCGCAACATGCTATGGACGCCAGAGACCTCCGGAGGGCTGCTCATTGCACTGCCAGAGGAGGCGCTGCCCGGCTTCCTCAACCGCCATCCGGAGGGCCGCCACGTCGGCGAGATCGTGGACGGCGATGGCCACCTGACCCTCGTAGCCTAGCGGACCGGGTGCCAATCGCACCCGGCTCCAGGGAAGCGCCGATGGAACGCACGGTACCAAGCCGCGCCAGCGACGAGATCAACCTCTACATTCGCACCTATTACAGCCTGCTGCGGAGCAGCCACGAGGTGCAGATCTTGACATTGATCGAGGCGCACACGCGCATGCACTCCGCCCTTCACGTCGAGGTCAGCTCACCGCAGCCGGACATGGCGGCATTCATTTACGCTATCTTGCGTGTGCCGGCATGCCTGCTGAGCCAGGCGGACCGGGTGATCCTGGGCCAGTCGCCCGAGCTGTTCGCCCGCCACGGCTATGCCGATGTCCAATCGTGGGCGGCGGTCAGCCAGCCCGCCCGTCGTCGCATTGGCTACTGGGACGGTCAGCGCACCGTCGCCCTCTTTATCACCAGCCGTTCTGACATCGACGACCTCATTCCGACCCTGACCGCGCTGGAAATCGAGCGCGACAAGATGCATCGGCTGATGAACCGCCGCTCCGTCATCCACCAGCTGGAGAGTCGCCTGGAGGAGGAGTTGTCGGATAATGAGCTTGAGGCCCTGGCCGAGAGCACGAACATCCCGGCGGATGACCTGGACCGCCTACGACGCATTTGGGGCCCAGAGATGCCCGCCAACCTGCTCGAGATCGCCCGCCGCCCGCACCGCTACTCGGTGCGGCTGCTGGGCAGTTCGCTCGCAGACTACAACCGGGCCACGCGTCGCTGGTGGACGCACATTGATTCGCGCACGCCGGCGATCACCTTTCGCGATCGCCCGGTCTACTTCGTGTCCAGCAACACGCACAGCATGGCCAATCTCCTGAGTGGCTTCGCGCTGCAGCAAGAGGACCGTCTGGTCCGCTATATCAATGAGAGCGGCGACGAAAACATGCAGCGGGAGCACGCGGACATCCTCGACCAGAATGTGCCCAGCAACCGGCAGAACTTCCTCTACTACGCGATGAAGAAGTATGAAGCGACGTTCTCGCAGGCGACAGCCGAACGATATGAGCACGAACGCCATGCCGGCATTCGTCGCATTCCCAGCCGGGCCGCGTATGACGTCGAGGCCCAGATCGTTGAATTGCGGCACATCTGTCGCGACTGCATCGATCCCCGCCTGCGCGTGGCTGGTCTGGAGCGCCTGGAGAGCAGCGACGCCATCATCCTGAATATTGACTTCCCCCTCGGAATGGCCGCCTATGAGATTCTCTCCGAGATTGCCAGCAACGTCGATCGTGTTCAGGGTGTTTACATCATGGGCAAGGCAGCCACGTTGAATGGCCGGATTGGCGATGTCATGATATCTGACGTGGTCCATGATGAGCAGTCGCTCAACACCTACCTATTCCACAACTGCATCAGCGCGGACGAAGTGGCGCCCTACCTCGTCTACGGCTCTGTGCTGGATATGCAAAAGGCGATCAGCGTGCGGGGCACCTTCCTGCAGAACGAAGACTATATGGCCGTGTTCTACAAAGAAGGCTACACAGTTCTCGAAATGGAGGCCGGCCCGTATCTCAGCGCGGCCTACGAGATGTTGCGCCCGCAACGATACCCACAGGATGAACTGGTCGACCTTCACGGCTCCCCTTTTCCCATTGGCATCCTCCACTACGCCTCGGACACGCCGTTCTCCAAGGGCAAGAACCTCGGCTCCAAGAATCTCTCCTACTTCGGTATGGACCCGACCTATGCCACGATGATCGCTGTGCTGCGGGCGATTCTCCGCGAGGAGATTGCCCGCCTCGGCGCCTAAGGGGTATACTGCCTCACAGGCGGTGGAGCGCGTTTGCCGGCCTCCGTCCAACCTCCAACGCGAGCTTACCTGCCCGCCCCTGTCTGCCACGGTATTCGGAGCAAAGGAGGAATCCCATGCCACGCAGACTATTGGGCTTGTGTGCCCTCTTCTTGGCCCTCGTCGTCCTAATCGCCGTCGCGCTGGCGCCGGCATCCGCCAGTGAGAGCCAGGACCTCTGGGCAGATCTGGCCCTGGTCACCGACCCCGCGCTCATGACCGAGATGCGAGCCGAGCGGCGTTGCGCCACGCTGGAGCCCACGCCCGCCGAGGCCGTGCGCATTGAGGCCCTGTTGGCTCGCCTTGCACGCGAGCGCGGATTCACCCCGGAAGACGCCTGGACGCAGATTGAGTTTCCAATCGAGATACCAATCGCCTATCACGTCATTCACAACGGTCCCGTTGGTCAACTAACGATGGCCGATCTGCAGGCACAGACTGAGGTCCTCAATGCGTCCTACGGGCCCGTGTTCGCCTTCGCGATCGGCTCGGTCGACTACACCGACAATCCGGCCTGGTTCAACATCAACCAGTTCAACGAGCGCACGATCAAGACGGCCCTGCATGTCGATCCGACGACGGCCCTCAACTTCTACACGGCCAATCCCTCCGGCGGAATCCTGGGCTGGGCAACCTTCCCGTGGTGGTTGAGCGGCGATCCCGTCATGGACGGCGTCGTGGTCCTGTACTCATCACTGCCGGGCGGCAACGCGTTTCCCTATGATGAGGGGGATACGGGGACCCATGAAGTGGGTCACTGGCTGGGCCTCTTCCACACCTTCCAGGGAGGCTGCTCTGGCAACGGCGACGGCGTCGCAGACACGCCCTATGAGCAGTCGCCGGCTTTTGGCTGCCCCGTCGGTCGTGACACGTGCCCGCAGGCAGGCCTCGATCCGATCTTCAACTTCATGGACTACACCGACGACGCCTGCATGAACCATTTCACCCCGCGGCAAAGGCTACGCATGGTGTATGCCTCGTACCTCTTCCGCAACACGTACATCACGCCGTAGGGCTTACTGCCAACAAGTGGCGGGGGGGGGGGGGGG
>JBFGLK010000146.1:0-7303 GCA_041576195.1 Promineifilaceae bacterium (SeqCode) | reverse complement strand
GCCAGGTCCGCCCGGCCGATCACCAGGCGCCGCAGGGCGACGTCCACGGGCAACAACACGGCCGCGACGAGGAGGAGCCAGGGCCAGATCGGGCGCACGGCCGTCGTTGCCGGCAGATCATGGGCGATGGCAGCCAACGGATCGCCATTGAGGTCGTGGCCGCCGGTCTCCGCGGCCAGCCCGGCCAGCAGCGCCGGATCGGGCCCGGCCAGCCGGTACTCGGGGGAGTAGCCCAGGACCCAGCCGGTCGTCTGGCCGATGGTGGGCCCGTCCTCGCCGGCATCCATCAGGCCCCCCGACAGGCGGATCAGGTAGGCGCCCTCGGTCGTCGGGACGAAGCGGCCGGCATAGCGGCCCGGGGCGACCTGGTCCAGCGGGATGGGCCTGGCCACCCCATCCGGAGAGATGACGTTGGCCACCAGGCTCAGGTTGTTGAGCAGCGCGCCGTCGGCGTCGCGGGCGTCGACTCGGATCCGGGCCTCGTCCTCGACCAGGGTGATGCCCGTCTCGGCGCTGTTGTCGCGATCCGGCGAGGTGGTCCAGCGGACGGCCTGGGCCCAGAAGGCGGGGAAGCCGGCCCAGGGCACCCACTCGGCGGCCCAGCGCCCGGTGGCGTCCGAGGTCCAGGCGACCGATCGGCCCAGGCCATATTGCCAGGCGGCCAGCAGGGGATCGCCCAGGTGGGTCTCCAGAATGACCTGGGCTGTGTCCTTGGCCGTGGTGCCCACATAGCCGTAGAGCGGCGGCACCGTGCTGATGCCCGCGAGGATCGGGCTGCGCCCGGCCAGAGTGGGGAAGAAGCGCTCTTCGATCAAGTAGCTGCGCTGGATGGACGTCGTCTCCTGCGTGAAGATCTGGGGCAGGTTGGCGGCCCGGTCGGTGAAGTGGAAGCGCCCGTTGCCACGCGCGGCCATCTGCTGCAGCCAGGGCACGTCGGGGCCGTTACCGATGCTGACGAAGGAGACGGTGACGCCGCTGGCGGTCAGGACGTCGATCAGCTCTGGCACGCCCTCCTTCTGCTCCGAGTCGGCGCCGTCGGCCAGGACGATGATGTGTTGGATCCGATTCGCGCTCGCGGCCAGCGCGTCGGCCGCGGCTTCCAGCCCGGTCCGGACGTAGATGCCGCCCCCGCCGGCGCCGAGCTGGCGAATGCGCTCGATGATCGGCCCCTTGTCGGCTGCCGGCAGGGGCCCGATAGGGTTGTCCGGCCGCGTGTCGACCGGGATGACGGCGATCTCGTCGAAGTCGTTGAGTAGCTCGACGACTCGTACGGCCCCCTCGGCGGCCAGCTGAATCTTGCTCACACCGCCCTCGGACGCGCCCATGCTGCCCGACCGGTCGATGACGATGACGATGCTGACGGCGGGGAAGCGCTCCTGGTCCTTGATCTGCATGTCGACCGGCAGCGTCTCTTCCAGCGGCGTACGGAAGTAGCCGCCCATCCCATAGCTCTCCGGCCCGCCGACGACGACGAGGCCGCTGCCCAGCTCGCGCACGGCCGTCTGCAAGGCCTCCATGTTACGGGGGGCGAGCTGCTTGGCATTGACGTCGACCAGCACGATGCTGGCGTAGCTGCTGAGATCGGCCAGGCTGGTGGTCAGGGCGGCCGGCGTCGTGCGCTCCACTTGCAGCCCGGCGGCCTCCAGCGCCTGCCGCAGCGGTGGGGACTCGTCCACCACGAGATCGCCGTCGGCGTCTTCCCCGGCGGCCGCGGCCACCAGCAGGATGCGCGGCGGGCCGACCACTTCGGTAAAGGCGGCCAGCTGGTTGTTCTGGAAAAGGGTGTCGAACGTCGGCTCCAGCTGCACCGTATAGCGGGCGAACTCCGGCGCCGCGGCCCGCAGGCGCGTGGTGATATTGTTCACCCCGGGCCGGAGCTGGACGACCTCTTCCGCAATGACGACGCCTCCCGCCAGGATGCGCAGGGTTGCCGGCTGGTTGCCCGTGCTCTCCGCGGTCACGGTCAGGCGGAATGTCTCGCCGCGCACAATGCGCGTGGGCGCGTCGACGGCCGTGATCAGGGCCTCGGCGGTGGCCGCCGGAGAGAGCAGAGGCACGACGTCCAGCCGCACGCCGGCGGCAGCGGCGACGCGGGCTGCTTCCAGCGCGTCGCCGCTGGTGGCCGCGCCGTCGCTGAGCAGCACCAGGCGCCGGGCGTGGCCGGGCGGGAACAGGGCGAGGCCGAGGCGCACGGCTTCGGCCAGGTCGGTCCCCAGCGTCTGCGGCACGGACGTGATCGGCGCCAGCCTGGCCAGGCCGCTCATCGGTCGCTCCACCAGCGCATTGGCGCCGAAGACGACCACGGCAGCCTGGTCGTCCGCGGCCAGATTCTCGATGGCCTCGCGAATGAAGGTGTCCGCCTCCGCCCGCTGGGGCGGCGTGATTGAGTCGGAGGCGTCGACGAGGAAAACCACGGCCAGGTTGTCGGCGGCCCGGGCCACCTGGGTGCCGGCCAACGCCAGGACGATGAGGGCGACGATAGCCAGGCGCGTGGCCAGGCTGAGCCAGCCGCGCAGGCGGCGGCGTCCGCCGGCCAGGGGCCTGGCCAGCCAGACGAAGTAGGGCAGGCTGAGCAAGAGCAGCAGGGCCAGCGGCGTGGTGAAGCGCATGGCCCCAGTCTAGAACGGATCAGGGCCGGCGGCAATGGGGAGCAGACGCGTCCGCTCCGCTGGCACCCGCGCCCTCCGGCGACTATACTCCGGGGCGGATTCAGGCCGGTGGCTTGCCGGCCAGGGAGGCGATTATGGGCTTCTTAAAGCGCCTGTTTGGCGGCGGGGAGGAGAAGCCGTCAGGTGGCGACCCGCACGGCATCTACCTCTACGCCCGTTGCGGGCAGTGTGGGGCGATTGTGCGCGTGCGTGCCGACAAGCAACACGACCTGATGAACACCGGCGGCGGTTATGAGTGGCACAAAACGATCGTCGACGCGCGTTGCTTTCGTCGCATGCAGACGGTGGTCCAATTCGATCGCGGCTACAACGTGACCCACGCCAGCCTCGAGGGCGGCGACTATGTGACCGAGGCCGATTGGCAGGCGCAAGAGAGCGCAAGGCCCTGACGCGACCGCCACGGACAGACTTCGCTATGCAAGAAACACTCCCCGCGCGACGCTGGTGGACCTGGGTATGGCCGCTGCTGGTCATCGTGCTGGCCTATGTGGCCGATCGGCTGGTGAAGTGGTGGATGGCCGACTTCTTTACCACGCACGGGCCGACGCCCATCCTGCCCTGGCTCACGTTGCGGGAGACGTATAACCGCGGCGTGGCCTTTGGCCTGTTCCAGGGCGTGGGTTGGATCGTGGGCTGGCTGTCGGTGGGGGTGCTGGCGGTGGCCTTTGTCTATCTTCTGCGCACGCCGGCCGAGCTCTGGTTGGAGCGCCTGGGGCTGGCGCTGTTTGTTGGCGGGGCTGCCGGCAACCTCTGGGACCGCATCACCCGGGGCGAGGTGCTCGACTTCTTTGAGCTGCCGGTGCGCGTCGGCATCTTCAACGTCGCCGATGTGCTGATCAACACGGGCGTCGTCCTGGTGCTGTTGAACTTGTTGTGGCAGAAGTGGCGGGAGGGGCGGGACGGCGGTCTACCAGCCGCGGAGGGCGGAGAGGATCAGGAGCAGCGCGGCCAGGGCCCAGAACACGGCGGCGACGACCGCGTCCCCGCTCACGTAGAGCACGGTGCCGGAGATGACCAGGGCCGTGCCGATCAGGCCCCAGTTTAGTTGCGTCACCTTGCGCTCCAGCCGATCCAGGCGGCGGGTTGTCGCCTGATCCGGCAGCGAGCGCACCTTCAGGCGCCCCGCTTCCGCCGCTTCCATCAGGCGCCGGGCGCGTGCTGGCAGGGACAGCAGCGAGCGCAGCTCCACGGCCAGCTGGTCGAGCGAGGCGCCCGGCAGTTCCTGGCGCCGGGCCACCTCTAGGGCGAACTTCTCGAAGTGATACCAAGGGTTCATGTCCGGGTTGAGCTGGGAGGCCAGCCCGGAAATGATGCCCACGGCGCGGCCCAGATAGATGAAGTTCTGCGGGGCCTGGAAGGGGAGGTCGAAGAGGATGTCGCGAAACTCGAGGCCCAGCTCGCGCACCTCGGCGGGATCGGGGCGGGCCATTTCCAACAGGCGGCGGCCCCAGATGCGCTGGAGCAGCGTCGCCTGCACCTCCTCGATGCGCTCCAGGTCGGCCCCGGGCAAGAAGAGGCCCATGTCGGCGTAGACCTGGGTGAGGCCGCGGGCGTCCTGGTTGGCCACGCAGACGAGCATCGTCTGCAGGTTGCGGCTGAGCGACGCGTCGATGCGGCCCATCATGCCGAAGTCAACGTAGACGAGCTGGAACGGGCGCTCCGTCTCGGCGCCGTCCGCAGCTGCCGGCAGGGGGTTGACGAAGAGGTTGCCGGGGTGGGGATCGGCGTGGAAGAAGCCCTCCAGGAAGATCTGGCGGAAGTAGGCGTCGAGGAGGCGATCGGCCACGCGGACCGGGTCGATCCCGGCCTGGCGCAGGCCGGCCAGGTCGGTGATCTTGATGCCGGCCACGCGCTCTAGCGTGAGGACGCGGCGGGTGCTGTGTTGCCAGTAGACGGCGGGCACGCGCACATCGGGCTGGTCGGCGAACATGAGGTGGAAGCGTTCGGCGCTGGTGGCCTCCAGGTCGTAGTCCAGCTCTTCCCAGAGGGTGGCGGCGAACTCGTCCAGGAGTGCCGGCACGTTCGCCCGCTTGCGGATCGGCCGGTAACGCATCACCCAGCGGGCCACGACCTGCAGGGCCGCCAGGTCCGTGCGCACGACCTCCTCGATGCCCGGGCGCTGCACTTTGACGACGACCTCGGCCCCCGGCCCGGGGCGGTAGCCGTTGCCCGACTCGGTGACGTCCGGCAGGCGGGCGGCGTGCACCTGGCCTAGCGAGGCGGCGGCCACGGGCTCCGGGTCGAAGTGGGCGAAGCGCTCCTGCCAGTCGCCGAGCTCGGCCTCCAGGACGGTCAGGATCTCGGGCAGGGGCACCGGGGCGACCTCGTCCTGCAGCCCGGCCAGCTCCTCGGTGACGTCCGGCGGCAGCACGTCGACGCGGGCGCTGAGGAACTGGCCCAGCTTGATCAGCACGCCGCCCATGTCGACGGCCAGCTCGCGGAAGCGGCGGGCCAGGCGGCGCAGGCGGGCCGGGCGGGTGGTGCGGGGCCAGCGGCGGATGCCGGGCAGGTGGCCCAGGACCAGGTCGAGGACGACGATGTGGGTGATGATGCCGGCAAAGAAGGTGAGGATGCGCCGGTAGCGGCGGCGGTCGACCGTCGCCGGGGAGGCGGCGGGCCCGGGAGTTTCGCGCGGCCGGGCGTCGACCGGCGCATGTGGCGCGGGCGCGGCGGTGGGGCCGGCGCCCGCTGGGGGGGCCTGGCGTATCTCGTCCACACCTGTAGTGTACCCGGATCTGGCGCGAATTACCGCCGGGCAGGCCGCAGAAGGCGTGTCACCTCCACAGCCCCGGGGGCGAGTCGACCCACGTTCGAGACATCTGTCTATGGACAGCGCGGCGCCGCCTGGGTAGGCTATGGGCATGGCAGCAACGACTTCGTCAGACCCCGCAGGTCTCCCAGACCTACGGGGTCTTGACACCGCCCTGATGATCGTCGACGTGCAGGACGGGATGGACGACCCGGGTTGGGGCCGGCGCAACAACCCGGACGCGGAGCGGCAGATCGCCCGGCTCCTGGCGGCCTGGCGCGCCGGCGGCCGCCCCGTTTTCCACGTGCAGCACATGTCGGCCCATCCGGCCTCGCCGCTGCGGCCCGGGCAGCCGGGCAACGCCATCAAGCGCCTCGTCGCCCCTCGGGGTGACGAGGCCGTCATCCGAAAGACGGTCAACAGCGCCTTCATTGGCACCGACCTGGAGGCGCGGCTGCGCGCGGCGGGCATCGACGCGCTGGTGATCGTCGGGCTGACCACCAACCACTGTGTCTCCACCACGGCGCGGATGGCGGGCAACCTGGGTTTCACCACCGTCGTGGTTGCCGACGCGACGGCGGCCTTCGACCTCACGGGGCCCGACGGAACGCGCTTCCCGGCCGAGTCCGTGCACGCTCTCTCACTGGCCAACCTCCACGGCGAGTTCGCCACCGTCGTGACGGCGGCGGACCTGCTTGACGGCGACCGGCTATAGCCGGCCACGGCCCGCCATTCGCGAGGTCCGCACATCTGCCTATGGACAGCTTGGCGATGGGCGGGTAGGCTATTCGCTGGCGGCGGGGTCTAACGCTGCCGGACCTGCGGGGCCGGCAACCTCCTGGCGCGACATGCCGCCTGGCGCCCGGTGAGCGACCATGCCCGACGAAACGTCTGACTGGCACATTCGGCCCTATGAGCCGGGCGACGAGCGACAGATCGTGGCCCTGTTCGAGCGCGTCTTCGGCCGGCCGATGAGCGAGGCCCACTGGCGCTGGAAGGTCGGGAGCCAGCCGGCGCCCGTCGCCAACGTCTGGCTGATCGTGCGTGACGGCCAGGTCCTGGCGCAGTACGCCTGCGTGCCCACCGGCTTCTGGCTCGACGGGAGGGAAGCGTTGGTCATGGTCGGCGTGGATGCCATGGTCGACCCCGCGTGGCGGCGCCGCGGCCTGTGGACGGCCCTGGTGCGTCACGCGCAAGCGGCCTGGGCGGAGGCCGGCATCGCCTTCGTCCTCGGCCTGCCCAACGAGAACTGGGGCCGGCGCCACCACGCCCGGGGCTGGGAGTCGCTCTTTGGGCTGCGATGGCACGTCCGCCCGTTGCAGCCGGTGCGCCTGGCGCTGAGGCGTCTGCGCGCCCGCCGCCCGATCGCGCTGGGGCCCGTCGCCGCGGCCTGGAACGGCTTCTGGAACCGGCGCCTGGCCTCGCCTGCCGGCATCGAGCTCGTTTCCGTGACCCAGGCCGACGAGGCGTTCGACGCCCTGTGGCGGGCCGCCCGCCCCGACCTGGCGTTCGCCGTCGTGCGGGACCGGCGCTGGGTGCAATGGCGCTTTCTGGACGCGCCGGATTCCGACTACGCGTTGTTCCTGGCCCGCCGCGCCGGGCAGCCGGTTGGCTATGCCGCCTGCGCCATCCGCGAGGGCCCGGGCGGGCGTCTGGCCACCATCGCCGACCTCTTCGCGCTGCCCGGCGACGAGGCCGCGCGCCTGGGGTTGCTGCGGGGTGTCCTCGACGCCCTTATCGCTCAGGGAGCCGACGCCGTGGCGGCGCTGGCCATCCCCGGCTCGGCCCGGGCGGCGCTGCTGCGCCGGGCGGGCTTCCTCCTGAACTGGGCGACCTTCGACGTGCGCGCAGCCGCTTTGCAGCCCGACTGGCCCGGCGCCCGGCT
>JBFGLK010000145.1:0-7316 GCA_041576195.1 Promineifilaceae bacterium (SeqCode) | reverse complement strand
CGCCTTTGTCGCCCTCGCCGCCTTCAGTGGCGGTATCGGCTCGCCGCTTGCGGGCAACCTGCTGACCCTCATCTTCCTTGGCGGCGCCCTCCTCGGCCGGCGGGTCGCTCTGGTGCTGGCTGCCGGTGCGGGCATCGCCAGCGGCGCCATCGCCGTCTGGGAGCGCCTCGGCGCCCTATCCACTCCCCTCCCGGCCGACCCGCGCCTCATCTGGCTGGCCGGACTGCTCACGCTGACCGTGGCCGGCGTCACCGCCTTGCGCCTCTTGCGAGAGCATGAACTCGCCTACGAGACGATTCGCACCGCCAACCGGGATCTCGAAGAGCTGAAAGAACGGCAGTCCGCCCAGATCGGCGAACAAGAGCGAGTGCTGCGCGCCGCCGCGGAGATCAGCCATCGGCTCTCCACCATCCTGGACCGCTCCGAGCTGGTGTCGGCGGTCGTCAACCAGGTGCAGCAGGCGTTCGACTACTACTACGTGCACGTCTACCTGGTGGACGAGGCGGAGCAGGCGCTCATTATGGCCGGCGGCACCGGCGACGCGGGCCGGGCGCTGTTGACCGGCCAGCATCGCCTTCCTGCCGGCAAGGGCCTGGTAGGTCGCGCCGTGCGGACGCGCGCACCGGTGCTCGCCCCGGATGTCCGCGCGGAACCCGCCTGGCTGCCGAACCCGTTGTTGCCCGACACGCGCGCCGAGGCAGCGGTGCCCATCCTCGTCGGCGACCAGGTCATTGGCGTCCTCGACGTGCAGCAGGATGTCGTTCGGGGCCTCGGGCAGAGCGATGTGGACATGCTACAGCTCATCGCCAACCAGGTGGCCATCGCCTTGCAGACGGCCGAGTCATTCGCCACGGCGCGGCGCAAGGCCCTGCACGAGTCCCTGGTCAACGTCATTGGGCAACGGATTCAGGAGGCGACGACCGTCGAAGACGTGCTGGCGGTCGCCGCCGGCGAGCTAGGCGGCGCGCTGGAGACGAACCACGCCGTCGTGGAAATGCAGGTGCACGGTGATGGGCAGAACTGATCTTGAGCGCGGCTCCCTGCAGGGCGTTCGTCGGGCGCGCGGCGCGATGACTGCCAGCAGCGTTGGGAGGTGGCCGACATGTCGATGAACCTCAGCCTCGGCCAACGTATCGGCATTGCTTTCTTCGTCCTGTTGAGCCTGGTCGTCGTCGCCGGGGCTGTCGGCCTGCTCCTGGTCGCCGAACTGCGCGGCGCAGTGGACGACATTAGCTTCAGCGTGGCGCACATCAACCAGTCGCAAGAACTGGAAGAGGCCTGGCGCGACTATACGGATCGGGTGGATCCGTCGCTGCGGGTGCGCCGGGCAGTCCCATCGGAGCCAATCGCCCTGGCCCTGGGGCGTTTTGAGCGAAGGCTGTCAACCCTGCAGTTCGAAGAAGTGACGATCGCCGACAGTCGCAGCGAGGCCCATGCCGACGTGAGCGCGGCGTTGGCCGAGAGCGGACGCCGGCTCTATCTCAGCGGCCTCGCACTCAACGCCGCGCTCGGAGCCGGCCAATGGGACCAGGCGGCAGCGCTACGCCAGGAGCAGTTTACGACCCAGGAGCCGGCGTTCGCCCGCTCCCTGGCCCTCTTCCGGCGGGACGAGCACCGCGAGGTGGCCGAGGCGATTGAGGCTTCCCGGGCCGCCGAAGCAAGGGTCACCCTGTTCTGGCAGACGGCGGCCATCGTGCTCGTGCTCACGGCGGTCTTTTCCGCGATCGCCGTCACGCGCAGCACGCTGTCGCCCATTCGATCGCTGACAGAGCAGGCGCGACGGGTTACGAATCGCGACTTCAGCCCACTGGAAACGCTTGCTCGCAAAGACGATATCGGCGAGCTCTCCCGAGCCTTTGCCCGGATGACGGACTGGCTGCGCGACTCTTATGTCCTCCTGGAGCAGCGCGTCGACGAGAGCACGCGCGATCTGGAGCTGGCGGCCGAGGTCAGCCAGGCAATCTCGCGCATGCAGGATCTGCAGAGCATGCTCGACGACGCCGTCGAGTTGATACGCCATCGATTCGACCTCTACTACACGCAGATCTACCTCGCGGACGAAAGCGGACTCAGTCTCTCGCTCAAGGCAGGCTCAGGTCTGGCCGGCGCGGAGCTGACGCGCGCCGGTCATCAGCTGACCATCGGGCCGGGCTCGGTCGTCGGTCTGGCCGCGATGCGCCGCGCGCCGATCGTCGTGGAGGACACGAGCCAGAGCGACATCTTCCGCCCAAACGCCGTGCTGCCACACACCCGTTCCGAGTTGGCCGTGCCGTTGCTGGTCGGCGATCAGGTCGCCGCCGTGCTCAACCTGCACGCCAGCCAGGTTGGCCGGCTCTCCGAGGAGCGACTCCCGGCCTTCGCCGCCATCGCCGGGCAGCTGGCCATCGCCATTCAGAACGCGCGGCTGTTCACGGAGGTGGAGTCGGCCCGCCTGCAACTGGCCCGCCAGGCTCAGCGGGCGGCCCACGAGGGCTGGCAGGCCTATCTCGACGGCATCGACCGCAGCCAGCACCTGGTCGCCGCGTACGACGGTCAGGTGACGCGTATGGCGCTGGATGCGCCTCCGGTCGCTCGCGGCGCCGCCGTGGTCGCGCCGATCACCATCTCCGGCGCGGAGATCGGCCGCATTCAGGTGGCGCTGGGCGAACGGGGGACGACGCCTGCGGACGCCAGGGCATTGGTAGCCGCGGTGGCCGATCAGGTGGCGCGGCGAGTGGAGAGCATACGCCTGCTGGAGCAGGCCAATCGCTTCCGCCAGGAAGCCGAGGCGTCCTCTCGCCGGCTCACGCATGATGCGTGGCTCTCCTATCTCCGGGGACAGGAAGGGACCGCGGCCGGCTACACCTTTGAGAGCAATACGGTGCGCCCACTGGCGCCGGAGGAGAATGTGCCGCCAGACGCGCTGGTAGCGCCCTTGCAGGTGCGCGACCAGGCGATCGGCGTGCTGGCGGCGTCGGGCCTGCGGGCGGAGGACGGTCCCTTCGCCCGTGAGTTACTGACCGGCATCGCGAGCCGGTTGGCCAGCCATCTGGAGAATCTCCGCCTCTCCCACGCCACGGAGCACGCCCTGGCCGAGAGTCAGCGCCGCAATCAAGAGCTGGCCCTGGTCAACCAGGTGGTGGCCGCGGCGACGTCGTCCCTCGATCTGCAGAAGAACCTGTCGACCATCGTCGTCGAATTGGTCGGCGCCCTCGACATCGGCCATGCCGGCATTGCCCTGCTCAATGAGGAGAAGACCCACCTCACCGTCGTAGCCGACGCCTCCTCCCGTCCCGATGATCCGAGCGCCGTGGGCACGATATTCCCGCTAGAAGGCAATGCCCTGACCCAACAGGTTATGGAGACGCGCCAGATCGTCGTCGTGCGCGATGCGCCGACAAATCCAAGGCTCGCCCCGGTCCGCGAGACGCTGCGACGCCGTCGCACGGAGACTCTCGTGCTCTGTCCAGTCATGGCAGGCAACGAGGTCATCGGCACACTGGGGCTGGACATCGTCGACGCCCGGCGCCAGCTTGGCGGGGATGAGCTGCGTCTGGTCGATACGGTCATGCGCCAGGCGGCCACGGCCATTCAGCAGTCGCGTCTCTTCCACCATCTGCAAACCACCCTGGCCCGCACGGAAGCCCTCTACGAAGGCAGCTCGCGCATCATCCAGTCGCGCTCTCCCGGCCAGGTGCTGGCCGCCGTCGTGGAGTCGACCATTCTGCGCGAGATGAACGACGTCAACATCCTCCTGTTTGACCGGCCCTGGTCCGACCAGCTTCCGGACA
Organism: Promineifilaceae bacterium (SeqCode); assembly: GCA_041576195.1. Classification (GTDB taxonomy): domain Bacteria; phylum Chloroflexota; class Anaerolineae; order Promineifilales; family Promineifilaceae; genus JAGVTM01. Next base: position 3,546 of record JBFGLK010000145.1, on the reverse strand, counting down.
CGGTAGCCGTCGTCGCCAACTGGCGGCGCGACGCCGACCAGATGGAGCCCGAGCGTCCGCGCCCGGCCGTCGACCTGGAACGCCTTCCCACGTTGCGCCAGATGGCCCCTGGTCGACCCTACCTGGTCCGGGATCTCGACAAGGAAGGCGCCGAGACAGGGGATCTCCGCTACCTCGCCGCCGGCTCCGATCGGGTCCGCGGCCTGGCCATGTTCCCCGTCATCGTTCGCGGTCAATGGCTGGGTATCCTCGCCGCGCAAAGCGCCAGTCCGCTCGCGCTGCGCGACGAAGACGTGCGCCAGATCGGCAACCTGACGGGGCAGGGCGCCACCGTCATCGAGAACCTGCGCCTCCTGGAGAAGACCGAGTCGGCCCTGGCCGAGACGGCGGTCCTCTTCCACATGAGCGGCGCCCTCAACGCCGCCAGCTCGCTCGAGGAGATGCTGCGCGCCGTAGCCACCGCTTCGATCACGCCCGGCGTGGAGGTAGTCGAGCTGCTCCTGCTCGAGCCGGATCGGGATGGCGAAGTCCCGCGCGTGAGGCTGGCGTCCCGCTGGCTGGCCGACGGTCGCCACGCCGAGCCGCTTTTTGCCGGCCGGGAGCAATGGGAGACAACCGCCGTGCCCGGCCAGACCGTCTTCCGGGACGATCCATACTCGGCCCTCTTGATTGACGACTGCGGCGACGACGCTCGGCTAGACGATGCTCAGAGGCGACGTTATGCGGCGGCGGGCATCCGGGCCACGGCGATTCTGCCGCTGCGGCAGGGCCAACAATGGCTCGGCTATCTCGTCCTGGGTTGGCCGGAGCCCTGTACGTTCTCGGCACGTGAATGGCGCCTCTACTCCGGCTTCGCCAACCAGGCGGCCATAACGCTGGCCAACTTGCGCCTGCTGGGCCAGACGCAAGCCCAGGCCAGGCGCGAGCGCATCTTGCGCGAGGTGACCGAGCGGGTGCGCAACGCCTCCGACGTCGACACGATCATGCGCATCGCCGCCCAAGAGATCGGCCAGGCGCTCGGCCGACCGACGGTCGTCTCGCTGGATAATGGCGCGGCGCCCGAGGCCGCGGTGAATGGGGACGGCCAGCATGAGTGACGCGAGCATCTACCGCCTGCTGTTCGAGTCCACGAGTGAAGCGCTGCTTCTCCTCCGCGATGGCCGCATTGTGGATGGCAACGCCAGCGCTGCCGCCCTACTCCAGCAGTCACGCGACGGGCTGCTCGGCCGCTCCGTGTCCGCCCTGTCGGGCACGCCGCAGGCGGCCGACCAGCTGGAGCAGGCGCTGGCGGACGCGGCGATGGGTATCACCCGGGCCCTCAGCTGGCGCGGGCGCCGGCAAGATGGACGTTCCATCGGGTTGGCCGTGGTGCTACAGCCACTGGAAGGGCGCGCCCCGTACGTCCGCATGTCGCTGGTGGAGCCGGTCGCCACCGGCCAGCTGATTGGCGGTGCGCGGGAGGCCGAGCCCGAGCGCCGGACGCCAATTGTAGGCGCGACGAGCGATCGCTCGATGGATTTGATCCGGCGAGTTGCGGACGCGGTGCAGGCCTCGCGGGACCTGGACGTGGTTGTCGACCGTGTGCTGGCAACGCTGACCGGATTTTGCGAGGCCGAGGCGGCGGCTTTCTATGCGATCAACACGCCGATGCGGCGGATGGAGCGCGTGGCCGTGTTCGGCCAGAGGGTCGTTCCCGACGACGTGCCGGCAAGCCTGCCCCTCCCCGATCATCTCCTGGGCCCGGATCCGAGTCGCCTGCCCACCCGCCTGGTGCTCTCCGGGCAGGAGGTGGGCGAATCCGCGTCGCCCCGCCCGGCCATCCTTGAGAAGGCGCCTCACTCGATGGCCCTGCCTCTCTTCCACCAGGATGAGGTCGTTGGCCTCGTCCTGCTCAGTTTCACCCAGGCGCCCGCGATGTCCGCGCCGGACCAGGCTCTCCTGCAAGCGCTGGGCAAGGTGATCGGCCTGGCCCTGGCCACCACGCACTACGTCCTGCGTCTGGAAGGCGAGATCGCCGAGAGACGCCAGGCGACTGGGGAGCTGGCGGTCCGCATCCGCTACGAGAGCGGCCTCGCCACCGCCATCCAGGCGCTGTGGACGGATCAGCCAAACGCGCTCAGCCAGGCGCTGAAGATGCTGCGACGCTCCACGCTGGTGGACCGGGTCTATCTGTGCGAGAACGTGGAGCGGGACGGACGGCTCTGCCTGCAGCCGGTCGCCGAAGCCTGTGTGCCGGAGGCAGCCTCGCTACTGGACGACCCATCGTGGCAAGGGCGATGCTACGACGATGGCCTGGCCCGCTGGCGCACGACGCTCGAGGCCGGGGGCTGGATCACCGGGTTGACGCGGGAGCTGCCGGCAGAGGAGCAGGCGGTTCTCGCCGCGCACAGCGTGGCCAGCCTCCTCATCCTGCCCCTGAATATCGCCGGCCGCTGGGCCGGCTTGCTTGGCTTTGATATGGTCCGCGCAGAGACGGTCTGGACCGATGACGACATCCGCATGCTCCAGACCGCGGCGACGATGATTGGCACCTTCTTCGAGCGTCAGGAGACGCAGCGGCGCCTGGCCCGCAGTGAGGAGCGCTTCCGGCGCCTGGCCGAAGCGTCCCCTGACACGATCATGATCCTCGACCTCGACACGTTCCGACCTCTTTATGTCAACCGGAGCGATTTCCTCGGCTACGCCCGGGTCGAGATCACCAGCGACGCGTTCATGCGCAATACGCACCCGGATGACCTCCAGGAGCTGCTGGCGCATTGGCGACGAGTCGTCCAGGGCGACGCGGAGCCCTTTGAGTATCGGGTGCGCAACGCCGCCGGCCAATGGGAATGGCTGCAGAACCGGGAAGTCGTCATGGCCTGGGATGCCACCGGTCGGCCGACCCAGGTGCTGGTCACGGTCACCGTCATCACCGACCGCAAGCGGCTGGAGGCGGAGATTCAGGAGTCGCTACAGCATCGCAGCCGGCAGGTCGAGCTGGCGACGCGCGTGGCTCAGGACATCGCCGCCGCCGCCGAGCTCGGCGACCTTTATCGCCGCGTCGTCAGCCGTGTGCAGCAGGCGTTCGGCTACTACTACACCCAGCTCTTTTACTATGACCCCAGCCGCAACCATTTGTCGCTCGTCGTCGGTTCTGGAGAGGTGGGCGCTCGCCTGGTGGCCAAGGGACACTCGCTCGCACTGGGCCGGGGTCTCGCCGGGACGGCCGCCGCCCAGCGGCGGTCTATCCTGTGCCCGGACGTCATGCTCGACTCCAACTGGCTACCAAACGCGCTTCTGCCGGAAACGCGAGGCGAGCTGGCGGTGCCCATACTCTTCGGCGATCGCCTCCTCGGCGTCCTGGACGTGCAAAGCGATGCCGTCGATCGTCTCTCGGCCGAAGATCAGCTCATGCTCGAAGGGCTCTGCGGCCAGATCGCCATCGCCATCGAGAGCAAGCGGCTGGCAGAAGATCTGGAGCAACAGGTGGCGGAGCTGCGGCGCCTGCAACAGCTGCTGACCAGCGAGGGCTGGCAGGCCTATCGGGCGGGCCACGGCCAACAACAT
>JBFGLK010000144.1:0-7322 GCA_041576195.1 Promineifilaceae bacterium (SeqCode) | reverse complement strand
TCTCGAGATCCGGCCGGGTCTGGCGACCCAGCTCCACGGCGATGCGCATCAGCTTGCCCACGCCGTTGGCGTCGATCGAGGCGAATGGGTTGTCCTCCAGGATCTGGCGCTGCTGATAGGCGACCAGGAAGCCGGTCTCCGCGTCGTCGCGAGAGATGCCAAAGGTCGTCTGGGTCAGGTCGTTGGTGCCAAAGGAGAAGAACTGGGCGTGTCTGGCCATCTCATCGGCCGTCAGCGCCGCGCGCGGGATCTCAATCATCGTGCCGAATTTGTAGTCGACGGTGATCTCCTGCTCTTCCATGACCATCTTGGCCTCGGCCTCGAGAGCCTCTTGCTGGGTTTGCAGCTCGGTCACCAGGGCCGTCAGCGGGATCATGACCTCGGGATGGACGTCGATCCCTTCCTTGGCGACGCTGCAGGCGGCCTCGAAGATCGCCCGCACCTGCATCCGGGTCAGCTCGGGAATGAGGATGCCCAGGCGGACGCCGCGGGTGCCGAGCATCGGGTTCATCTCGCGCAGCGCCTCGACGCGCTCCAGGAAGTTCTGCTTGGTCCGGATCTCGGCCAGGGCGGTATCGATCTCGCTCATGGTATGGTAGTGCTGCAGGCGCACCTTCAGGTCGGCAAGCGACCCCACCAGCTCTTCGAACGTGGGCAGGAACTCGTGCAACGGCGGGTCGATCAGGCGGATGATCACCGGCAGCCCATCCATGACGCGGAACAGGCCCTCGAAGTCGCCGCGTTGGAAAGGCAGCAGCTTCTCGATGGCTTCGTTCCGCTCGGTGGCGTTCTTGGCCATGATCATTTGCTGTACGATGGGCAGGCGCTCCGTCTCGAAGAACATGTGCTCCGTGCGGCAGAGACCGATGCCCTGGGCGCCGTATTCGCGGGCGCGGGCGGCGTCATGCGGGTAGTCGGCATTGGCCCAGACCCCGAGCTTGCGGATCTCGTCGGCCCAGCTCAGCAGCTTGATCAGGTAGGGGTTATTGATGTCCGGGACGACGGTGGGCATCTTGCCCTGGTAGACTCGGCCGGTGGTGCCGTCGATAGAGATCCAGTCGCCTTCCTTGATGACCAGGACCTCCGTGCCCATCTCCAGGGTCATCTCGCGGGCCACCAGGTTGATTTCCAGCTCGTTGACGCCGACGACGGCCGGCTTGCCGAACTGGCGGGCCACCAGGGCGGCGTGGCTGGTGCGCCCGCCGCGGCTGGTGAGGATGCCGCGAGCGGCCAGCATGCCATGGACGTCATCCGGCTTCGTCTCCGGGCGGACCATGATCACCTCACGGCCGTCTTGCTTGGCCCATTTTTCGGCCAGGTCGGCGTCGAAGGCGACCATGCCCACGGCCGCGCCGGGGGAGACGTTGAGGCCTTCGGCGATGGGGTTGGATTCACGCAGGACCGCCTGGTCGAACTGCGGGTGAAGGAAGAAGTCGACCTGGGCCGGCTTGACGCGGCGCACGGCCTCTTCCTGGGTGATGAGCCCTTCGTCGACCATGTCCACGGCGATGCGTACTTCGGCCTGGGCGGTGCGCTTGCCATCGCGCGTCTGTAGCAACCACAGCTTGCCGTGCTCGATCGTGAACTCCATATCCTGCATGTTGCGGTAGTGGCCCTCGAGCCGGCGCGAGATCTCCTCGAACTCATTGTAGAGAGTGGGCATCAGACGCTTCAGGTCTTCGATGGGCTGGGTGATGCGGATGCCGGCAACCACGTCCTCGCCCTGGGCGTTGACCAGGAAGTCGCCCTCGATCTCCGGCTCGCCGGTGGAGGCGTTGCGAGACATGGCCACGCCGGTGGCCGAGTCGTCGCCCGTGTTGCCGAAGACCATTGTCTGGATGTTCACGGCCGTGCCCAGGTCGTGGGGGATGTCGGCCGCGTTACGGTAATCGATGGCCCGCTTGCCATTCCACGAGCGGAAGACGGCCTCGGTGGCCAGGCGCAGCTGCTCGTACGGGTCGGTGGGGAACTCCTTGCCCGTGAACGTCTTGACGATCTCCTTAAACTTCGTGGTCACGACCTTCCAGTCGTCCGCCTTGAGATTGGAGTCGCTCTCCACGCCGGCCACCTTGCGCTGGTTGGTGATGACCGCCTCGAACACCTCGTCGGGCACGTTCAACACCACGGAGCCGAACATCTGCACCAGCCGGCGGAACAGGTCATAGGCAAAGCGGGCGTCGCCCGTGCGCAGGATCATGCCCTCGACCACGCTGGCGTTGAGGCCGATGTTGAGCACCGTGTCCATCATGCCGGGCATGGAGAACTTGGCCCCCGAGCGGCAGGAGACGAGCAGCGGGTTGTTCGGGTCGCCGAAGCTTTTGCCCGTCTCCGCCTCGACGGCGCGCAGCGCCTCCAGCTCCTGCTCCCACATCCCCTCGGGGAACTCGTTGCTGGCAGCCAGATAGGCATTGCAGGCCTCGGTCGTCACCGTAAAGCCCGGCGGCACGGGCACGCCGATGCGAGTCATCTCGGCCAGGTTGGCCCCCTTGCCGCCGAGCAGGGCGCGCACGCCGGCCCAGCTGCCGCCGACGGCCTTCTCGGCCGCCTCGACTTCACTGAACAGATAGACCCACTTCGTCGCGCCGGCCTGCGCCGGGCGGGTGGCTTCGCTGGTCGTCGGTGATGCGTTGTTCATTATGGTCCTTTCTCCTTATCCGGGCAGTTGCGTTGGGCCACGGCCGAGCCAGGCGCCCTATTTCTTTAAGGCCTGACGCGGGCCCGACCAATCGGCCCCGGTTCTGTGGCACGCCGGTGTCATCAGAGGGTAACGTGGGAATCGAACTCCGCGGTGCGGCAGCTTCTCGGGCAGGATGACCGGCGATGATGTGACACTGTCAATGGACGGCCCTGAATGGCCTGGGCACACAGATAGATTGTATGCAACGGCCAGGGGGCCAGGGAGTGACATACCGCACTGATGGGCATGACAAACGTCAACAGATAGGGACGACCGGCGGACACTTGATTGCGGATTGGGGAATATAAAATGGGGGCGCAGGGGCGCGGCCTGCTGCGCCCGACCACGGATCACCTTCGCGGCGGGTTGCGCGGTGGGCGGGATTGATGGTATGAACGATCGCATGGCAACCATGGAAGCGGCCTATTGGTGGCAGGCCGCCGCCGTGCCGGCCTGGGACGCCCCGGCCCCCCGGCCAGGCGACCCCTGCCCGCAATGCGGTCAGGCGGCGCTGGCCTACGACCCCCAGTTCGTCCTGGCCTGCCCCGCCTGCGGTCACGTCGCCTCCTCCGGGGCGTTTACCTGATAAGGGGAAGAAGCCCTCCCGGGGGGAGGCAGGTTTGCTGAATTGTACGTCTGTTGGTTTGTTGGTTGGGTGGTTTGCTGGGTTGCTGACCAGCCAACCGGCAACCCGGCAAACCAGCAGGCGAACAGAATAGCAAACCATCCAACCACCTATCCAACCACTTGCTCCCAATACTCCCCCCGATCCCGCACCGCCAGGCCGAGCGACTCGTAGAAGGCGCGAGGGCCGGGGGCGCCGGAGCCGACGGTGGCCAGCGTGGCGCCGCGCTCGCGCAGGCGGCGCAGGCTGTCGGCCAGCAGCGCCGCCCCCAGTCCGCGCCGCTGGTGCTCGGGGTGGGTGCCTACCGGTTCAAAGGCGCCGGTCAGCGTGACGTCGTCGAACCAGATGGTGCAGAACGCGGCCAGCTCGCCGTCCGGAGCGACGGCGACGAGGTCGAGATCGCGCCGGTAGAGGGGAGCGCGCTGGATATGGCGATACCATGCCCAGCCTTCGTACTTCTCGTCCGGCTCGTCCGGGTGGAAGGCGCGCCACGACAGCCAGCTGCGTGCCGGCAGCTCCGCCTCGTCGCCCAGGGGCCGGATGGTGTAGCCGGGCGGGAGGGAGCGCTCAGGCGGCGGCCCGGTCAACGGGCGGGCATGGTAGTTCTCCCCACCCGGTAGCCGCCGAAAGCCGCGGTCGACCAGGATCGATTTCAGAACGTCGTCATGCTCGTGTCGGACAACACGTAGACGCCGCCGGCCGGCAGCGTCTGGGGCCGTCAGGCGCGCCTCGGCCGTCGCCACCATATCGGTCAATAGCGCGGGCGATCGCGCCTCGGGCGCCACCTGCAGAAACGCCAGGCCGGCTGCCTCGCTGTTGAGAAAGGCTTGCAACGCCCCGTCCGGCGTCTCCCAGAGAAAGACGGTCTTCTCCAGCGCGGCGCTCCCCAGGTTGGCGATACCGTGGCGGCGCCAGTAGTCGAGGCGGTAGACCTGCCAGCACCGCTCGCGCCGCCCGTGGCGCAGGAAGAGCGCGCGGAGAAAGGCGCGCATACGCTCGTAATCGCTTTCGTTCTGGTAGGGTCGTAGGGTCAGCGGCATGCGCGCTCCTCAGGCGTTCCGCGCTCCTTCCGGGCGCGCCCCATGGCCGACCTGGCGGTAGGAGTAGGCGGTGGCCCCGAGCTGGGCGAAGTAGGTGGCCAGGGTGACGAAACCGGCCGTCGACGAGGCGAGAAAGGCGTAGCCGAGCAAGCTCCAAAGCGCCGTGTAGTAGAGCAGCAGGTAGGGGCCCAGCAACCAGGTCTCGCGGAAGTTCAGCCGCAAGATGTAGTCGAGCAGCAGTTCGAGCAGGAGAAAGGCGACCGGCACTGCCGGTAGGGCGATCCACCACCAGCCGCGGCCGCCGGCGGCGTTCAGGCCGATAACGGCGCCCAGCGGGATGACGAGCGCGATCTGGGCCAGCCCGATGCCCCATTCCAGGCGTCGACGGCCCCGAGCGCGCGCCAGGAAGATGGCGATCATGCCCAGGTTGATCAGGTTAGCGATAACAACGACCGTGGCGTCGATCGCCGGGATCGCGGTGGTGATGTCCATGTTGCTCCCCTCCAGTTTGCCGGCAGGCGCCGGGTTCAACCCCCACCATCGATGTCAACTCTTTATTGTAAGATATCGCCCGCCGGCCCACTCAGTGACATATGTCAGCGCGCGGGCTGACGGCTGTCATGTCCGTTGGATCGTTGGTCAATTGGCTAGTTGGTGAGTTGGCTGGTGAAGCGGGTTGACTGACCCGACCATCGGGTAGTCAACCGCGCTGTTGTCCGCTAGTCTACTAACGGCAGCGTGTGCCATCCGTTCGACCCACGCGCAGACCGACCAACCAACGAGCTAGCCAACCAACAAACAAACCAACGAACAATCTAACCACCCACCCACCAAAGGACCCCACCATGCAAGCAACCATCCACTGGGACCACGGCCTGTCGTTCGCCGGCAGCGCCGATAGCGGCCACGTCGTCAACCTCGGGGGCGACCCGAGCGTCGGCGGCGACGACGACGGCCCGCGGCCAATGGAGCTGATCCTGCTCGGCCTCATCGGCTGCACCGCCATGGACGTCATCTCCATCCTGCAGAAGAAGCGGCTGGACGTGACCGGCTTCGAGGTCAAGGCCTCGGCCGAGCGGGCGGCGGAGCACCCCAAGGTGTTCACGAGCGCCACTATCACCTATGTCGTCACCGGCCGGGAGATCGACCCCCGGGCGGTGGAGCGGGCCATCGAGTTGTCCGAACAGCGCTACTGCCCGGCCCAGGCGATGCTGGCCCAGGTCATGCCCATCGAGCTGAATTACGAGATCCACGAGGCCGCCCCGTCGCCGTAAGGGCAACCGACGGTTGCCCGACCGGCGGTCCGCTCCCGGACCGCCTACACCACGCCAGGACCTTTCATGCCCGGTGACCGACAATTCGACTGGATCACCCAGGATGAAGGGGGAGTCACCCGGCCCGAGCCGCCGGCACCGGCGCCCCCCCGGCGCCGGATGCGCTGGGCCCGCTGGTTGCCGGCATTGCTACTCGTCGCCCTCGCCGGCCTCACCCTGTGGCGCCAGGCGCGGGGGCAATACGACGCCGTCGCCGGCCAGGTCGAGCGGGACGTGCTGGCCGCGCACGGGCTCCTGCAAGACGCCCTGCGCCGCGGCGATGCGGAGCTGCTGGGCACGCTCGTCAGCGCCGCCGATCCCGGTTGGGCCGCGCCCGTCCGGCAACTGGCGCGGCAGGGCCTCCTGTTCGCCCCGACGCCCCTCGATCTGACCCCGGCGGCGTCCGCGGGCGCGGCGTCGGTCACCGTGGCGGCGACGCTCGACGAGGTCGACCTGACCTGGTTGCAGGCGTTCCAGGCGCGGACGGGCGAGACGGTCACGCTGCGCCAGCACGCCCGCTACCGGTTGGAGGCCGCCGGCTGGCGGCTGGCCCCGCGAGACGCCGCCTTCTGGGGGGAGATGCGGACGGTCGAGCGCGGGCGGCTCTCGCTGAGCTACCCGGCGCGTGACGAGGCCGTGAGCTTGCGCCTGGCGAGGGATCTGGACGCGGCGCTGGCCGCCATGTGCCGGCAGCTGCCCGACCTGGATTGCCCGGCCGATCTACGGCTGTTCGTCCGCCTCCAGCCCCATCCCGTGGCCCTGGCCGACATGGCCGATCCGGCCCGGCTGCTGGCGGGCGACGACCTTCTGGCGCTGCCGGCACCGACGCTCGTCGGCCTGCCGGACGACGGGACCGCCGACGCCGACGCGAGCTACCGGGCCCTGGCCCGCGGTTACGCCAGCGCGGTCGTCAGCCGGGCCATCGCGGACCAGGTCGGCTGGACGTGCTGCCGGCATGGTCCCTTCTTCCAGGCGTTGCTGGATGCCGAGCTGGCGCAGCTCGGCCTGCGCCCCTGGCCGCTCACGCCGGCCGTCTACCGGCAACTGTTCCGCGAGCCGATTCCCGGCATTCGCACCCTGATCGAGCAGTGGAGCCAGGAGCTGCCCATCGACCCGTCGCGCTGGAAACAGGTCTACGGCGTGGTCGACTTCATGCTGCGTGGCCGCGAGCCGACCTCGCCCGTCGCTTTGCAGCGCCGCCTGGTCCAGGCCGAAGACTACTACGCCTGGCTGAGCCCCACGTTCGACTTCGGCTTCTTCGACGTCGCCCTCGATCAGGTCTACGTGACCTATCTCGCGGAGCAGGCCGGCCTGCAGGCCGGGGACGCGCCGGCGGTCCCCTGGCCCGAACAGGACATCTACGTCCTCTGTGGGCGTAGCATCCTGCGCGGCCTGCGCCTCTATCGCTATCGGCCGGCCAACGATGCGTGGCAGGCCCTGATGCGCGACGAGCCGTTCATGTTCATGGCCGGGGCGCCCGCCGCCGGCGACCTGGTGGCCGGCGACGGGCTGCTCTTGCAGGCGTGGGGCAGCGCGCAGGCGCGCACCCGGCTTCTGGCCTTCGCCCCCGGAGCGGACCGCCCGTGGCTGGACGAGCGACAGACGGGGGCCGGCCTGGTGGCGGAGGGGGAGGCGCTGGCCGGCCTGTTTGCGGCCTTGGCCGGGAG